>JBHENJ010000014.1:0-35418 GCA_046262115.1 Candidatus Limnocylindria bacterium
TCCTGGCGCTGCGGATGTACGACGAGATGTTCTCGGCACGCCACTTCGGGCGCGGCGCAGCGGTGGCGGTCATCCTTCTCGCCGCGATCGTCCCGATCATGCTCTACAACATCCGCCGGTTCCGCGAGCAGGAGGCGATCCGATGACGCAGGCACAGGGACCCGTCGGGAGGCCACCCGCTGTGGTGGCCGGCGACGCGGCGGTGTTCGAGGCTCCGGCGCGGCCAGTCGAGATTGCCGGGCGCGGAGCGCTGGCGCGCTTCTTCGGCCGCACGCCGGTCCACGTCGCCATCGTCGTCATCTGCCACCTCTGGACGATCCCGACGGTGGCGCTCTTCGTCAGCTCCTTCCGTCCCGAGCGCGCAACCGCGGAGACGGGCTGGTGGACCGCCTTCCAGCTCCCGTTCCAGTTCACGCTGGCGAATTACGGCGAGGTGCTCACCGCGCGCAACATGGGCACGAGCTTCATAAACAGCCTATTCGTGGCGATCCCGTCGACGGTGATCCCGATCATGGTCGCCGCGTTCGCCGCGTACGCCTTCGCCTGGATGAACTTCCCGGGGCGGCAGATCCTGTTCGTCGTCGTCGTCGGCCTGCTGGTCATTCCGCTGCAGTCGACGCTCATCACGCTCCTCCAGCTCCTCGGCCCGCAGGGACTCGATATCGTCGGGACGTTCCCGGCGATCTGGCTCGCGCACACCGGGTATGGGCTGCCGTTCTCGATCTACCTGCTCCGGAACTTCTTCGGGCAGCTACCGCGCGAGATGTTCGAATCGGCCTACATCGATGGCGCGAGTCCGGTCACCGCATTCTTCCGCCTGGCGCTGCCCACGAGCGTCCCGGCCATCGCGTCGCTCGCGATCTTCCAGTTCATGTGGACCTGGAACGACCTGCTCGTCGCGCTCATCTTCCTTGGCGGCAACCAGCGTGTGGCGCCGATGACGGTGACCATCGGGAACCTGGTGCAGTCGCTCGGGCAGGGGTGGCAGCTCCTCGCGCCCGCCGCATTCATCAGCATGATGCTGCCGCTGCTGATCTTCTTCGGGCTGCAGCGCTACTTCGTGCGCGGCATCCTTGGCGGCTCGGTCAAGGGCTGAGCGCCGCCGAGCGGACACTCTCCTCGCGGTCCGTCTTCGACGGGCGCGTCATATCGGTCCGCGTCGACTCGATCGAGCTGCCCGACGGCCATCGCACCACGCGCGAAGTGGTCGCGCATCCCGGTGCGGTGGCCGTCATCGCGTGGGACGGCGCACGTCTCGCCATGGTTCGCCAGTGGCGACACCCCGCAGAGCGCGACCTGCTCGAGCTTCCGGCGGGGACGATCGATCCGGGCGAGGATCGGCTCGAGACTGCCCGGCGCGAGCTCACGGAGGAGACCGGCATCGTGGCGGAGCGCTGGGAGGAAGGGCCGTCGTTCTTCACCGCGCCGGGCTTCTGCACCGAGCGTCTGACGCTGTATCTCGCGAGCGAGCTCCGCGACGGCTGGGCCACCGGCCCTCCCGACGAGATCATCGAGGTCTCACGGCTCACACTCGGCGAGGCACTCGCCGCCGTCGACGATGGCTCCGTCGCCGATGCCAAGTCGCTCGTCGGCATCCTCTGGCTCGCTCGTCGACTGGGTCACTGACGCACGCTCGGCACGCGCCGTGCTTTGACTCGTGACCGGCGACGCCGGCCGCGGCGCGGTGTCAGACGAGTGAAGGAGGACGGAGCGCGTGACACGCCTCTGGCGCGACTACGGGCTGAGCATCACGCTCGCCGCGCTGTTCCTGTTCAGCTGGGGGCTCCAGACCTGGATGGGCTGGGTCGAGTTCGTTTCCGAGCAGGAGGAGCACGGCCAGCAGGCGCAGCCGTTCGGTGACGATGGTTACTTCTGGAACTGGGGCGAGTCGACGTTCGAGAACTGGCAGTCGGAGTTCCTGCAGCTGTTCAGCTTCGTGGTGCTCACCACGTTCCTGGTCCACAAGAAGAGCCACGAGTCGCCGGACACCGACTACGACACCGACGCACGCCTCGAACGCATCGAGAAGCAGCTCACCGAGTTCGGCAAGCAGCGAGGCAAGGCATGACCGACGAGGAGAAGGTCCGCAATAAGACGCTCCGCGAGGTGAGCATCCCCGGACACTGGCTGTATCTGCTCGGCGTCCTCGGCGGGGGGTTCGTCGTGATGGTGGCGTTCATGGCGCTCCTCGGGGGCGGCGGCTGAGCGTCGCGTCGCCCGAGCGCGAGGCGGCTCGCGAAGCGGGCCTCCGCTACGGCGACGACGCGCGCCCGGGGATCCGCCGGCGCCGCCGGGGGCGTGCCTTCAGCTATGTCGCCCCGGATGGGCGGCCGATCAACGACGAGCGCGACCTCCGGCGCATCAAGGCGCTGGCGATCCCTCCCGCCTGGACGGATGTCTGGATCGCGCCCGACCAGCGCGGCCACATCCAGGCGACGGGACGCGATGCCCGCGGCCGCAAGCAGTACCGCTACCACGCCCGGTGGCGTGAGGTACGCGACGAGGCCAAGTACGACCGCATGATCGACTTCGCGCGCGCACTCCCCGCCGTCCGCAGGCGGACATTGAAGGATCTCGCCCGCGAAGGGCTGCCGCGCGAAAAGGTGCTGGCCACTGTCGTCCAGCTCCTGGAGAAGACGCTGATCCGGGTCGGAAACGAAGAGTACGCGCGCGCGAATCGGTCATACGGGCTGACGACCCTGCGCAGCCGGCACGTCGATGTCGAGGGATCGCGCGTCCTGTTCCACTTCCGCGGGAAGGGTGGAAAGGAGCACAGCGTCGACGTGACCGATCGCCGTCTCGCGAGAGCCATCCGTCGTTGCCAGGAGCTGCCCGGCCAGGAGCTGTTCCAGTACGTCGACGAGGACGGACAGCGACGCTCGATCGACTCAGGCGACGTGAACGACTACCTCCACGAGATCACCGGGCGCGACTTCACCGCCAAGGACTTTCGAACCTGGGCGGGCACGAGGCTCGCCGCGCTCGCGCTGCAGGCGTTCGAGGCGGTCGACTCGGATGCGCAGGCCAAGCGGAACGTCGTCGACGCCATCGAGAGTGTCGCGCAGCAGCTGGGCAACACGCCGGCGATCTGCCGGAAGTGCTACGTCCACCCTGCCGTTATCGACGCCTACGTCGACGGGTCGATGGCGCGGACGCTCCGCAAGCGCGCCGAGCGGAAGCTGCGCGAGTCGCTGCACGAGCTCTCCAGCGAGGAGAGCGCGGTGATGGCGCTCCTGCAGCAGCGTCTGGCGCAGGAGGCCCGGAAGCAGCGCCCGCGCGTCGCCTGAGCCTCAGCCGCGAAGCGTCAGGTGGCCGATCCGAGCCGCTGCAGCGCCCTTCGGTAGTCCTCCGAATCCGGCTTGAGGAAGACGGCCATCCGGAGGTGGCGCTGTGCCGCAGCGCGCTGCCCGAGACGCTTGTAGCTGAGCCCGAGCCCGAAGTGCCCGTAGTGGTCGATCGGATTGCCCTCGACGATCGCCCTGAAGCGTTCAGCGGCCTGCTCGGGGTCGCCGTTGTTGTAGTACGCGCGTGCCAGCGCCTCGACGATCGACGCCTTGCCCGGCTCGATCCGATCGGCGCGCTCCAGGAGCACGGCCGCGGCGGCGGGGTGGTCGTCGGCGAGCAGCTGGCTGCCGCGACGGAAGAGGTCGTAGGCGCTGTCGCGCTCGCCCGGAGCCGGAGTGGACGACATGGTGGACGCCGAGTCTATCGGACGCCGTATGCGAGGTCGACCGGACGAAGGCGCGCGTTTTCGGTTCGACCGGGGATGCGGCCGCGCTTCGCGATCGGCCGTCCGTCGATCTCCTTGAGGTCGCCGGTGAAGTCGATGGGGCTCGCGTCGCTGATCGCGCTTCCCACCGCGAAGGAGTCGACCGGCGCGCCACGATCCTTGAAGTAGCCGATGCGCTCGACGTCCAGCCCGCCCGAGACCACGATGCGCACGTGACCGTGACCGGCCTGGTCGAGCCTGGCTCGCACCTCCTTCACCAGCTCGGCGGTGACGCGGCCACGCTCCGACGGCGTGTCGAGCCGTACGCCCCACAGACGCTCGCCCAGTGCCTCCGCGACGCAGAGCGCCTCCTCGGCCTCGTCCTTGAAGGTGTCAACGAGGACGATGCGCGGGACCTCGCGATCGATCCAGCGGTCGAATGCCAATGCCGCACGCACCGTGTCACCGAAGATCAGGATGAGCGCGTGCGGCATGGTCCCGGTGGGGGCAAGACCCGCCAGCCGGGCACCGGCCGGCGTCGACGCGCCAACACAGCCGCCGACCACGCTGGCGTAGTCCATCTGGTCGGAGACGGATGGGTGGACATGGCGTGCGCCGAAGCCGATCACCGGGATGGGGGCCGCGGCGTCGACGACGGCGCGGGCGGCGGTCGCCCAGCCCGACGACTGCGCCAGGATCCCCAGGATGGCAGTCTCGTACAGGCCAAAGCGCGAGTAGCGTGCCTGGATCCGCATCACCACCTCGCGCGACGCGAACGGGTCGCCGTCGGCGAGTGACTCGACGGTCGCCGGATCGCTCCCGTTCGAGCCCGAGCCGAGGACTTCGCGGAGGTACGAGAGCGCCTCGGTCGCCCCGCACAGGATCCCGGCCGAGCGCGCGAAGATCTCCATCGTCACCACGGGGTCGAGACGCTCCGCGTCGAGGATCGCCCTGGCGCGCGCGAAGTAGACGTCCGCCGTCTCCCCCGAAAGAACCTCTGCGGCTGGCGCGAAGCGCGCCTCGGACGGCGGACTCGCGGGCGCGGCCCGGGTCGCGTCAGCGCTCATGCGCGCGAGTGTAGCAGCGGGCGCCGTCAAGTCGGCGGGGCGGGTCAGGATCGCCGAGCGCGCCTACGCCGTCCCATCGCGCGAGCCGTCAGGAACGTGGCGCCACCGGCGGCGACTGCGCCCGTCGCGCCCAGACGAAGCGTCCCCGCGGTCGCGGCGCCGAGCAGGCGTTCGTTCACCGCGTCCACGAGGTCCCGCGCCTCACCCAGCTCGCCAGCGCCGAATCGCTCGGCGGCTCGGTCGAGATCGCTCTCCGCATCGGACGTACCCACGAGCCCGACCTGCGCCAGCGCGCCCGGCTCACCCGCAGTCAGGCGCCGACCTTCGAGGTAAGCCGCGACGAAAGCGCGCTCGGCCGCGAGCTCGTTGCCCGGATCGCGCTGGCCCGCGGTCTCGACGTACGCGCTGCGCAGCCGGGCGGTCGGTACCTCGAGCTCGGCCGAGGCGAGCTCGACCATCAGCGTCGCGCACGCCGCCAGCCACTCGGTCGCCGATTCCATCGCCGTCGTCGCCGCCGCGAAGTCCCAGGCAGCCATGGCGTCCGCGACCGAGCGAGGCGCCCCCCACTCGCCCGCCCTACCGAGGAGATCGTCGTACGAGGCGCGGGCGTCGGCTCGTGTCTCGAGTAGCGGGGCGGTCTCCGTTCCGAAGACGCGGTCGCGGAAGAGGTCATCGAACCTTGCTGCGTCATGCTCGAGCTGATCGAGGAACGCGCGCGAGTCGACGCGGCGACCGCCCCCGCCGTCGGCCTCGGACGAAGTCAGCGGCGCGTACGCCGAGTCGCCGGCCGCGATGCGTTGGAGCACTGCCCCGAGCTCGTCGTCGCCGGCGCGCTCCGCGATCTCGGCGGCGACGGCCCACGAAGCCGGATAGCCGTACGCGTCTCGGTCGGACGAGGGGTCATCGTCGCGAAGCCACTCCTGCAGCGGAAATGCGGCGGCGGCATGCTCGTCGGCGGTCACCTGCGGGTCGTACGGCGGATCAACGCCGATCTCGGCGCCGGCGCGCGCGGCGTAGTACGAGGCGAATCCCTCGTAGATCCAGCGCGCCTCGAAGAGGTTCGGGCCGATCCAGATGTGGGCCCCCTCGTGCAGCGCCGTGAACGGAGGCTGGTCAAAGCCGATGAGGATCCCTGCCGACACGTCCCCGTCGAACCCGGTCTCCGACACCGAGACCGACTCGCTGACGACGAGCGGTCCGGTGTGCTCGTACGGCAGCCCGATGTGACGCTCGAGTACGCGGAGACCCTCGGCGAGAAGATCGAGGGTGCGTGTCCCCCATTCGCGGTCGTCGCTCCACGCCGCGACGCGAAGGTCGGCGGTGCCCGACTCGAGCGGGACGATGCGCTGGACGGTGACGAACTCGGTCGGTCGGTCCGCGGTGACGATCGCGACCCAGGTCTCCGGGGCGTCGATCGCGCCGCTCGTCAGCGTGGTCGACTCGTCGGTATCCTCGGCCGTCAGTCGATCCCCGCGGACGGAGATGCGGTATCCCGCCGGCAGCTCGACCGTGACCTCGGAGCTGGTGCCGAAGCCCCACGCCGGGAACACCGTCGCCGATGGGCGAACGCGGATGCCGTCCGCCGCGGAGTCCAGGAGCGTGAACTGAAGCGAAAACTCCGCGGTCTCCCCGTAGCGAATCGGATCCCGGAGCGCGACCGTAACGACGTCCGCATCCCCCGACGTGTCTACTGCCACGTCGAGCCGACCCTCGGCGTCGCGCGCCTTGACGCCCGACGCGCCGTCCTGGATCGCGAGGAGCGCTTCCGGAAAGATCGTGTAGCCGTCGCGCGGATCGGGCGTGCGGTTCGTGAACTCGACGTCGACCGAGACGCGAATCTCGCCGGCGTCGGGATCGACGCGGTAGACCGCCGATGTCGCGAGGTTGTATTCGGGATCGGCGGCGCGCGCCACCTGACGCGGCCCGACGACGGTGACGGTCGCGGCGAGCGTCGCGCACGCCATCGCGGCGACGGCGGAAAGGCGATTCACGACCGCGCTCCGAGGCGCGGGAGACGGAGGCGGCGCGAGCGTTGGCGGATGCCGTTCGGCCCGTCGGCCGCGGGGGCGTCCCAAGCCGGCATGACGGCCTCGACGTCCGCTCGATAGCGCGCGAGCAGCCCGGCGTTTCTCGTCGTCCGCCGGCTCCAGTCGGGTAGGTCGCCGCGGTCGCGGATGGCGGGCCTCGTTTCCTCGAGGAGCCGGTCGGCGACGATCGCTACGCGGGCCAGGCCGCGCCCGAGCTCGTCGAGCGATACGGCCGCCGGTGGAAGCTCGGTCATCAGCATCGGACGGTCGTCATCGGTCAGCGCGAACTTGACCAGCGGATACTCGAAGTGCGCGTGCAGCATCCGCAGGACCACGCGCTTCGGGATCTCCATCGCCTCCTGTCCGTAGTACGCCCATATCGATACGCCGACGCCCGCCACCCACGCGACCGTCACGCGCATGTCGAAGCGTCGCTCGCCATCGAGGATGAGGTCGTGACTGAGGGTGAGGCCGGTGGCGTCCTGCCGGCGGTCGACGACCTCGACGCCGAGATCGGCGAGCCACGTGTCGAGTGGCGGAGCCTTCTCAGTCAGCTCGACTCACCCTGGCGGGACCCTCTCGGTGACGGTCACGCGCCCGATTGTAGGGATGGAAGCGGGCGCCGCCCTGGCCCTTCCCGGCTACGGCTCGGGGGTACCCGGCGGGCCGGGATGCGACGAGGCGATCGGCTCCGGGGGTTGCGACTCGCGTGGTGGACGCGACGGGCCGGGAGTCGGCGAGGGACCCGGAGTCGGAGCCCTGCGAACGCCGCACACCGGCGGCACGCCGCTCTCCCCGAGCAACGGCACGATCTTGAAACGAACCTGCGACGGCTGTGCGAGTGGGTCGTCGGGATTGCCGCGCGCACCCCAGTCGCCGTTGACCGCGCGGTCGGACCACGTCCGAGCGGCATCGACCCAGGTCTGCGGATGCCCGCTCTGCTGCTCGTACGCGGCAAGGTCGATGCAGCCACGACTGCTGATGGAGTCGTAGGCGGGCAGCGCGTCGGACAGGAATGGCACGGTCACGGTGCGTCCGCCGACGCAACCGGGGTTCGGGATCATTCCGGTGAAACGGCAGACGGCGACGTTCGAGATCCCATCGGGCTGGTCGAACGTCGTCACGGGGGCCGGTTTCTGACCGTTCCAGTCCCACGGCTGGTTGAGCGCCTGCTGCATGAACTCCTGCCAGACGTACAGCGGGCCGTCGGCGCTGAAAAGGCCCCGACCGAGGACGTTCGACATCGACTCCTGGTTGTTGTTCCCCATCCACACGCCCGTCACCAGCCCGCGCGGGACGTAGCCGAAGCCGCTCACGTCGCGGAAGTCGTTCGTCGTCCCGGTCTTGAAGCCGGCCGGGCGCCGGGCGCCGTTCGGATCGGTGAGCTGGGCTCGCGGTCCCCATAGCAGGTTCTTGGCAGGATCGGTGTTGCCGTCGAGGATCCAGTTCGTCAGGTAGGCCTCGGCCGGCGTCATCGGCTGCGCCACCTCCGGACCGTTGTCCTCGAGGTTGTAGATGACGCGGTTGTCCCGGTCGCGGATCTCCAGGATCGTGCGGGCCGGCCGCAGCGTCCCCTCCTGCGCGAAGACGCTGTACGCCTGCGTCATCTCGAACAGGCTGACCGGCACCGACCCAAGCGTCAGCGTCAGGCCCGGGTCCGGACCCAGCAGGTCCTCTGTGATCCCGAGCGACTGGGCGAACGCCGCGGCCTCGGGGATGCCCTCGAGGTACTGCATCTTCACGGACGGGATGTTCAGCGAGTAGCGGAGAGCGTCGACGGCGAGGACCGGCCCGCGCTCGCCGACGTCGGCGTTCGACGGCCGATAAGAGGTCTGCCCGCCGAGCGAGGCGAACTCGGTCCACGCGTCGACGAGGAGCGTCGAGACCGTGGCGCGGCGATCCCTGAACGCGGCGCTGTAGACGATCGGCTTGAACGCCGATCCCGGCTGCCGCCTTCCGAGGCCGGCGACGTCGAACTCGCCCTGGACTCGCGGGTCATCGCGGTTGTAGTAGTCGACACTGCCGACGTAGGCGACCACCTGCCCGGTGGCCGAGTCGATCGACACGAGCGCCCCGTTGTTGACGTTCTTGTCGGCGAGATCGGGATTCGTCACCCACTTCAGGACCTCGGCCTTGGCCAGCTGCTGGAGCTGGTAGTCGAGGGACGTCGTGATCCGATAGCCGCCGATGTCGATGGCCTGTTCGGGGTGCTCGACGCCGAGCGCCCGCAGGATCTCGATCGCCTCCTGCCGGGCGCGATAGCTGAAGTGCGGCTCCTTGAGAACGCTCTGCAGGCGGGAGAAGTTCATTTCCTCGCCGGTCGTGGCGACCGCCGCGTCGTACTCGCGCTGCGTGATGTACCCGTCGCGGAGCATCGATCCCAGGACGAGGTCGCGCTCGCGGATGGCGTCCTCGAAGCCATTCGGGTTCTGGAACGGGTCGAGGAAGCTCGGTGCCTGCGGCAGCGCCGCGAGGAACGCGGCCTGGGCGATGGTCATCTGGGAGAGATCGGTCAGGCCGAAGTAGTTCGCCGCCGCGGCCTTGATGCCGTACGACTGGTTGCCGTAGTAGATCAAGTTCAGATAGGTCTCGAGGATCCGCTCTTTCCCGGCTCGGCCCGGATACGCGTTGGTGACCTTCCAGGCCATGATCTGCTCGCGGACCTTGTCCTGGTAGCTCCGCCCCGCGAGGAAGTCGGGCGTCGGCTGCTGGCAGCCCTCGCCTTCGACCGGCTCGAGGTCCTCGTCCGTCACGCCGGCGTACTTGATCACCTGCTGCGTGATCGTCGATGCGCCCTGGACGATCTGTCCCTCCTGCAGGTTCACGTACGCCGCGCGGGCGATGCCGCCGACGTCGATGCCGGGATTCGTCCAGAACGTGCGGTCCTCCGATCCGACGGTCGCGTCGATGATCACCTGCGGAACCTCGTCGAAGGTCACCGACTCGCGGTTCTCGCACTCGAAGCGCGCGAGCAGCGTCTCTCCGGTCCGGTCGTACAGGTAGCTCGACTCGGCGAGCGGCACGTTCTCGAGGATGTGCGGATCGGGGAGGTCGCGCTCGAAGTAGGCGTACGCCGCCAGCATCCCGCCCGCGGTTCCGAACAACGAGCCGCCGATGAGGAGGCCGAAGGAGCCGAACAGGACGATGAGGGCGGTGGCGAAGCCGCGCCGCGGACTGCGCGGGCGGCGCCGGGTCATGAGGTGCCGGCGTCGGCGTTGAGTGGCTGGGTGCAACGTGTCCCTTGAGGTGGTCGCGGCGAGCGGCGGGCGAAACGATCGGGCCGCGGCGCCGGCGGCTAGGTTAGCAGCCCGCAGCGCGCCGGTCGAACGCCGCGACGCCTACGGGAGGTACTCCCGCGGGTTCACCGCCTGACCGTTCATCATCACCTGGAAGTGCAGGTGGCAACCGGTGGCCAAGCCGGTGCGCCCCTCGTAGCCGACGAGGTCGCCGGTGCGGACCTCGTCGCCGACGGCCACCAGCTCCGACGCCAGGTGCCAGTACCACGTCTGGAGCGCTCGGGAGTGGCCGATCACCACGCCAACCGCGGTGTCGGCGCTGTCCTCGTTTGGCCTGCCGTCCGCCAGAACGACGCCATCGCCGGCCGCGTAGACCGGTCCGCCGCACTTCGGCAAGCGGTAGGCGAGGTCGATCCCGGCGTGGAACGAGTTGTACTGCGTCGGCCCGAATTCCTGCGTCACCAGGAAGTCGTCCTCCGGCCAGGTGAAACGGCCGTGATATGCGATGTCGAGGCGTCGCGCCTGTTCCTTGAGCTCCTCGACGAGTTCCGCCTGCCCTGCGAGCTCCCGGCGCTGATGCTCGATCAGCTCCTCCTCGTCGCGAGCGCCGCTGCGGGCCTGCTCGAGCGCGGCCTCCTCCTCCGCGAGGTACGCCGCGAGCTCGGCGCGCATCGCCTCCAGGTCGCCATGTGCCGCATCGGCCTCGGCCTGCCGCGCGGCGAGCGTGGCCTCTCGCTCCTCCGCCTCCGCCTCGAGCTGGTGGAACGTGACCCGGCCGTCCTCGAGCGTCTGCCTTCGGACCTCGAGGCGCGCGCGAAGGACGTAGATCTCCGCGACGAGGGCGTTATCCTCGTCGGACAGTGCAAGCACATATCCGAGCTGGTCGCTCGCCTCGCCGAACGTGTCCACCGAGACGAGGACCTCGAGCAGCGACACTTGGCTCTGCTCGTACGCCTCTCGCAGGTGCTCCTGCAGGAACGCCTCGCGCTCGGCCAGCTCACGTTCGCTGCGGACGATGTCGCGGGCGACCTCGCGCAGGTCGCCGTCGACGCTCGCGATCTGGTCGCGGATCTGGCTCAGCGATCGGCGTTCGCGCTCGAGCTCTGCGGTAATCTCCGACAGCTGCCGCGTCGCGAGCGCGAGCTGTGTCCCGACCGTATCGAGCTCGTCCCGCACCTCGTCGATCGCCCGCGTGAGGTCGCTCTCGGCCTGCCTCAGCGCGGCGAGCTGCTCACGCTGGGCGGCGAGCTGCGCCTCCATCGCCTGCTGCTGCGCGATCGCCTCGTTGACCTGCGGCTCGTCGCCGCGTGTGACCGGCAGGCCCGTCCCGGTGACGACGAGCCCGCCAAGCAGGATCGCAACGGAGACGCTTCGGCGACAGGCGGGCATCTTTCTCCTGGTGGCCGATGGCTTGCGCGCGAGCACGCGGCCGGCCGCGTGGCACTGCGGCGGGAGTCGCGGGGTTAGAGGATAGTCGACGCCCCCGCACGGCGGTCAAGGGGGTTGCCAACGTCGACAAGCCACGCACGGCGCGTCGTCACGGCAGCGCGATCGGCAGCAACGCCCGCGTCGCCGCCGTGAGCTCGGGACCGGTCAGCAGACTGAACAATGCGCCCGCGACGAGGAACGGCCCGAAGGGGATGTAGCTCCCGAGCTGCGCGCGTCGCGTCAAGAGCAGCGCCCCGCTGACGGCTCCGGCGAGGACTCCGGCCACCAGGAGCGCGGTGAACGCCGCGGACAGCCCGAGCACGAGTCCCAGCGGCGCGACGAGGTAGAGGTCACCGGCGGCAATTCCGCCGCGCATCACCAGCCCGAGAATGCCGAGAAAGGCGACCCCGATGGCGGCGCCGGCAAGCGCGCTCTGCCAGCTCACTGCCGGGTTGAACGGGACGAACGCAAGTGCACCGATGATCAGCGGATCGAGGAGCGCGTGCGGGAGCAGGCGCTGTTCCAGGTCGGTCGCCGCGAGCGCGACGAACACGGCGAGGAACGCGAGGTACGTCGCGGTCGCCCAACCCGGGAGACTGGACCGCGACGCGATGCCGGCGGCGGCGACGGCCGCGCAGGCCCCTATTGCCACTGCACGAGGCCCAAGGGCGCGCCGCGAGCCGGCGCCTTCCGGCCAGACGCTCGCGATGCGCTCGGCGACGACGCCCCAACCGAAGAAGAGCACGGCGACGACGGCGACGATCGGTGCAGCCTCCTCTCCTGGGTGCGCGGTGCGCGCACGCACCGTCGATCGTAGGGTGGCCGTTCGTCCTTCCTCCATAGCCCGATCGTCCCGCCAGGCGGTTGGACGGGCCCGCTTGGCACGTGATCTGCGTTGTCATGGGGGTGATGCGTGTCGCACGCAGCCGCAACCAGGGGAGAGAAGAGATGGACAAGGATCGAGTTGAAGGGACCCTCAAGGAGGGCACCGGCAAGGTGAAGGAAGAGTGGGGCGACGCGACCGACGACGCCTCGACCGAGATGGAGGGCAAGAAGGACCAGGCCGAGGGCAAGGTCCAGGAGAGTTGGGGAGAGGCCAAGGACACGCTCCGCGACGTAGGAGACGGCGACCGCTGACCTCTAGCCGGCTGGCGCCCCCTCGCCCCGGGCGAAGCGGAGCGCCAGCCGGGTCAACGTCGTCACCCCCGTGCCGAGGCATCCCTTCGGCGCGTAGGGGGTGTCCTTGCCGGCGTAGGCCGATCCGGCGATGTCCACGTGTGCCCATGGCCGCGTGGCGAACTCGGCGAGGAATATCGCGCTCTTGATGAGCGATCCCTCGCGTGAGCCGCTGTTGACGATGTCGGCGAACGGAGAGTCAAGCGCCGATCGGTACTCGTCGATCAGCGGCATCTGCCACATCCACTCGCCAGTCGACTCGCCGGCGTCGACGATCGCGTCGCCCCATTCCGTCGGTCGGCTGAAGACGGCCGCCACCTCGTCGCCGAGTGCGATCTGCGCGGCGCCGGTCAGGGTCGCAATGTCGACCAGGTGGGTGGCTCCCTCGCGCTCGGCGTACGCCAGGGCGTCGGCGAGTATGAGCCGGCCCTCGGCATCCGTGTTCGTGACCTCGACCGTCTTGCCGAGGAGGGTCCGCACGACGTCACCCGGGCGCTGCGCGCGTCCGCCGGGCATGTTCTCGACCATTGGCGCCACGGCCATCAACGGCGCGTCGGGCGCGAGCCGGGCCACCGTCCGTGCTGCCGCGATCACCGCGGCCGCGCCGCTCTTGTCCCACTTCATTTCCTCCATCTTCTCGGCCGGCTTCAGGCTCAGGCCGCCGGAGTCGAAGCAGACGCCCTTCCCGACGATGGCGAGACGGCGCTCCGCCGGCGCATCCTTCCAACCGGGGAGCCGGATGACGATGAGCTGCGGCTCGTTGTCACTCCCCTGGCCGACCCCGACCAGCGCGCCCATCCCCTGCCGCCGCATCTCCTCGAGACCGATGACCTCGACCGAGCAGCCGTCGGCCTCGAGCTCGCGCGCACGCTCTGCCATGCGCAGCGGTGTGAGGTCGTTCGCGCTCCGATTGGCGAGGTCGCGTCCGAAGAGGACCCCCTCACCGATCTCCGAGGCGCGCGTGACGACTCCGTCGGTCGCGCCACCCACGAGGACCACCTCCTCGACGCCGCGGCGCACATCGTCGGTGTCCTTCAGGCGCCCGTACAGCTCGCCGGGGCGATAGCTCCCGGCGTACGCGCCGACGATGGCGGCCTCGATGCGGTCCGGATCAGTCCCGTCGCGCAACCAGATCGCCAGCCGCCTCGCGTCGCGCCCCAGCAGCCGCCTGACCGCGATGGCTGCCGTCCGCCTCGCGCTGCGCGGCCGATCGTCGCGGCGGCCGCCGTCGACGAGCATGACGTGGCGCGCCGCCACCGAGCCTCCGGGAACGAGCACGCTCCTCGACTCGCTGTTCGCGAGCTCGCCGAAGTCGAGCGACGAGCGGATCGCGCCTCCGGTCCGCCGGTCGAGCTCGGCGAACTCGCCTTCGATCGGCTCGTCGCGGTAGATCGCCACGGCAAGCACGTCCGCCGGCGTGTCCCAGGGTTCGGTGGCCGTGGCCTCCAGGCGCATCGTTCGTGTTCCCTCTAGTGTCGATTCGAGTAGAAGTTGAACTCGGTGCCGGGCGGCACGATGGTGCCGGCGTCGAGATCCTGCGCGTAAACGCCCACGGGGGCGCTTGGATCGGTACGCCAATGGTGAGTCCAGGCGAGCCGCGCCTCGGTCGCCGCCGCGATGGCCTCGTCTTCGCTGAGCCCGACGACGTTCGGCACGCGAACCTCGTCGGGGCCGAGCGACGGTCCCCCGGAAGCGCGGGGCGGGTCGCTACGACCAGGCTCCGAGGACGCTCCCGGAACGAGCCCCGGGACGGCCGACACGCCGATCCATGCGAGCCCGGCCAGACCCACGACGGCGACCACGATCGCGATTGCTCCCCACGGCACGTTGCGCCGGCGCCGATACGGTGGAGGAGCGGTGATGCTCGACTGCCGCGCCACCGGTCGCTGCACGGCCGGTGGCCGAGCGGCCGCCGGCACCGGGACCGGACGGATCCGCGGCGTCGCGTCGGCGGATCTCCCGCTGACCGACGATCGAAGCGCATCCATCATCGCGTAGGCGGTCTGGAAGCGGCGTTCGGGATCGCGCCGCAGCGCCTGCATGACGACCGAGTCGAGGCTCGCTCCGATCGCCGGATTGAGCTCGGTCGGAGGCGCGGGGTCGCCGGCGACGTGCGCCGCCGCGACGTCGTCGGGTGTCTCGCCTTGGAACGGAACGCGCCCGGTGAGGGCCTCGTAGAGCATGACGCCAACGGAGTACAGGTCGGTCGCGGGCGTCAGCGACTCGCCGAGCAGCTGCTCGGGTGCCATGTAGTGCAGCGAGCCGATGGAGGTGCCCTCGGGGCGCACGTCCGACCGGCTGCGCGCGATGCCGAAATCGATGAGCTTGCTCGACGACTCGCCGACCATCACGTTCGCCGACTTCACGTCGCAGTGGACGAGGCCGCGGGCGTGCGCGGCGCGCAGGCCGGCGAGTACGTCGAGCGCGATCGCGACCGCGCGCTGCGGGGACATCGGTCCGCCGGTGGCGACGAGCTCGCGGAGCGACCGATGGTTCGGCAGAAGCTCCATGGCGATGTAGTGGAGGTCGCCGTCGGACCCCGAGTCGTAGACGTGGACCAGATTGGGGTGCGAGATCGACGCCGCGGTGCGCGCCTCCGAGAGGAATCGCACGACGTAGTCGTGGTCGTCGGCATAGGGGCGCGACAGCACCTTGAGCGCGACGTCACGGTCGAGCCGCTCGTCATGCGCGCGGTAGATCCGCGCCATGCCGCCACGCGCGACGAGATCGATCACGCGGTAGCGCGCGGCGAGGAGCCGCCCGGCGATCGCAGCGGCGCCATCGTCGCCCGCGGCGGTGTCGAGCGTGCGCTCGGCGGGTCCGCTCACCGGGCCGGTCGCTCCGGATCGCTCGCGCAGTCGCCGATCAGGTTCCGCGGCCCGTCTTCTGCTGCAGCTCGTCGATCCGCTTCGAGGCTTCGGCCTTGGTGAGCCCCTCAGCGAACGGCTCGTTCGCCTCCTGCGAGAGCGTCCGCAGATACGACGCCTGCGCTCCCGTCATCGGTTCGTCGCCGGTCACCCACTCGTCGGGGTCCTTCTGGGTGTTCGCACTCTGCCGCTGGTCGTCGTCGTTCATCGGTTCTACCGCCTGACGTCTATGCCGCCGTCGATACCGGCGACTTTAGCGGCAGACGCCGCCCTCCGCGAGGCCGGCCACGGCCGCGGCGCGCTCGGCCATCACGTCGGAGGCGCGGCCGGCGTCCGCCAGCACGGGCCCGGTCGTCGCGGCGGATCCCTCGGCCAGCGCGACGTCGAGCGCGCGGTCGGCGAGCGGGGCTCCGTCGGCCGCGCGCCGATAGGCCTGGTCCGCCGCGGCGGCAGTCGCGTCGTCGCCCGCCGTCCGCGCACTCGCCAGGCCGGCAGCGGCAGCGATGAGCGTGCCTGTGGTGTCGAGCCAGATCGCCGCGGTTGGCATCACCGCCTCGAGGCCACGGTACGCCTCGCGCGCTTCGTCGAGCGCGTCTGTCGCATCCAGGGCGGCGCGCGCCGCTCTCCTGTGCTCCCCTCGCTCGAGCGCTGCAAGCGTGACACCGAGGCGATCAAGGACGGCCACCGTCGCACTGCGGAATCGGAAGATCGCCGATGCCTGCGGGGCGGCCGCCTCGAGCGCCTCGGCGACGCGGGCGGCCGCGGTCGCGTCGAGCGGCAATACGACGGCGGCCTCGGTCCGACACCAGTCCGGAGGGCGCGCCTCTTCCAGCCTCGCCGTTGTCCCTGGGACGCGCCGCTCGAGCTGCCGCCATTCGCGCTCTGCCTCTTCGTACAGCGCGCCGGGATCCTCCGGTCCGGATCGCACCGCGGCCGCGGCGTCTCGAACCGTCGCGAAGGCGTCCGCCGCGTCGTCCGCCAGGACGCCCAAAAGCGTCGCCGCGGCCGCGAGCCGCACCTCGACGCGGGACGCGGCGACCTCGCGCGCAGCCGGATCGGCGGCAGCCGCGTCGGGAGGTCGGCCGGCGAAGAGCGCTCCGACGGCGGCAACGGCGAGCAGACCGAGCCGCCTCCGCCATCCGGCGATTCGGACGCGAGAGCCGTTCGGGACGCTGGCTATCATGCGGCGATGATCGGGGCGGGCACGCTGCGCGACCTCCCCAAAGCCGAGCTCCACCAGCACCTCGACGGGGCGCTGCTGCCGGCCACCGCGGTCGAGCTCGCGGCCGATGCCCGCATTCCGCTGACGCTCTCCGAGGCGACGACGCGACTAGTCGCGCCCGTCCGATGCCGCAACCAAGCCGAGCTGCTGACGTATTTCGACCTGCCGCTCCGTCTGCTGCAGACCGCCGGGGGGCTGCGCCGGGCCGCCGCCGAGCTCGTCGACCAGATGACCGACGACGGGGTCACGTACGCGGAGATCCGCTGGGCGCCGCTGCTCCACCTCGATGCGGGCCTCTCGGTGGACGCCGTTCTCGAAGCGGTAGCCGACGGCGTTGCGTCCGCGCACGCACCGAATCGGCCCGTGGTCTCGCTGATCGTGACGGCGATGCGGTCACATCCGCCCGACGACAACGTGGCACTGGCGCGCACGGCGGCGGCGTTCGGTCCGCCGATCGTCGCCTTCGACCTGGCGGGCCCCGAGGCGGCGTTCCCTGCTTCGCCGCATACGGAGGCGTTTCGGGTGGCCGCCGCCGGCGGGCTGTCGCTCACCGCGCACGCCGGGGAGGTTGCCGGTACCGAACGCATCCGCGAGGTGCTGGCGCTCGACGTCGCACGCATCGCGCACGGCGTCACGCTCGCGCAGGACGCCGAGCTGGTCGCCCGTGCCCGCGAACTCGACGTCACCCTCGACATGTGCCCGACGAGCAACGTCCAAGCGGGGATCGTGGCGAGCGTCGAGGCACACCCCTTTGCGAAGCTCCATCGCTCAGGCGTCAGCGTCACCCTGTCGACCGACGATCGAACGGTATCGAACACGACGCTCAGCGCCGAGCTCGCCCGGTGCGCCGCGGCCGGCGGCCTGACGCCGGGCGAGCTCGCCGACATCGCGATCAACGGATACCGGCGCGCGTTCGCGCCCAGGAGGATCGCGGCGCCGCTTGAGCACGCCGCGCGCGCCGCGTGGGAAGGATGGGTCGCGGGCGTCAGCCGGCCACCCACGGAAGGATGAGCCGTCCGATCGCGGCGGGATCCTCCGCGATGAAGTCCGGCGTGCGATCGCCGGACAGCCGCTCGACGGCATCCGGTGGCGTCACGCCGGTGAGGACGAGGAGCGACCGGATCCCGGCGCGGCGCGCGGCGACCACGTCCGCATCGGCATTGTCACCGACGACCAGTGACGCTTCGGGGGCGACCCCGGCCGCTTCCAGGGTCAAGCGGAACATGCCCGGTTCGGGCTTACCGATGACCACTGGCTCGGTGCCGCTGCCGGTGGCGACGGCCGCGACGATCGCACCCGCCCCGGGGAGCGATCCCACCTCGTTCGGATAGACCACGTCCGCATTCGTTGCGATGAGCCTCGCTCCCGCGCGGACCGCCGCCACGGCTCCGGCGAGCGCCCGGTAGTCGAAGGCGCGGTCGAGGCCGACGATGCACGCGTCGAATCGGCGCGCGGGCGGACCACCATCGACCTCCGGCGACACCGCGTCGCGTGCCGCGGTGACGTCGAATCCCGCGCGGAGGAGCTCTTCGAGCAGGCCCCGCTCGCCCACCGCGATGACGCTTCGGACCTCGGGGTCGTGCAGCCGGAGGTGCTCGACGGTCGCCCACGTCGACGTCACGATCTCGTCCGCACGGGCCTCGATCCCCATCGCCCCGAGGCGCGCGGCGTAGTCGTCGCGCGTGACCGTCGAATTGTTCGTCGCGTAGCGGACGAGGCATCCCGCCGAGCGAAGCGATGCGGTCAGCTCGACCGCGCCGGGGATCGGGCGGTTCCCCCGATACACCACGCCGTCGAGGTCGAAGATCACCAGGCGCAATGTCGCCGGCTGCGGGGGCATGGCGGCCGATCATAGGCTCGGCGGCCTTGAGGATGCGGCGAGAGTGGCGGTATCATGCCGCGGTCCCGCGCCGAACCGTGCCCCGGCGGCGCCCGCGGACCCGGACTCCTGAGTGAATCGGGGCGATCGCCTCACAAGGAGCACGCATGCTGCAGCAGCGCACGTTCGGTATCCCCGCGGTCCTCACGGTGTTGTTCCTCGTGCTCGCGGCCTGCGACGGGGGCGGAGCGAGCGGGCGCCCGGCGACGACCGGCGGCGGAGAGAGCGGGGGCGCGAGCCCGGCCGAAAGCGGAGACGCGGGCGGCGGCTTCTTTGCCGAGAACTGCGGCTCGGAGGATGCCGGCGATCGGATTCAGATCGGCGGCGTGACGGACGTCGGCCAGCTCGAGGACAAGTCGTTCAACCAGGCCGGCTGGTGCGGCACGCTCGCCGGCGCGAGTGCCGTAGGCGGATCGGCGCGCGTCATCGTGACCGAGGATCCCGCGGATTACCAGCCGAACATCCAGACGCTGGTCGACGAGGGATACGAGCTGATCGTGACCTTCGGGTTCGCGTTCGGGAACGACACGACGATCATGGCGAAGGCCAATCCCGACGTGCACTTCATCGGGATCGACCAGTTCATCTGCGTCGACGCCGAGGGTGCGCCCGACACGACCAATGTCTGCGAGGGCGACCCGGCGGAGCTTATCCCGAACTACGAAGGGCTCAACTTCAACGAGGCCCAGCCCGGGTTCCTGGCGGGAATCGTGGCCGCCAACATCACCGAGACTGACGTGATCGGCAGCGTCGGAGGCATCGACACCATCCCGCCGGTCGTGGACTACATCGGCGGCTACTACAACGGCGCGGTGTCGGTGAACCCGGACATCGAGGTCCTGGTGCAGTACGTCTCGGATGACATCACCGTCGCGTTCAACGACCCCGGCACGGGTCGGTCGATCGCCGACCAGATGATCGGCCAGGACGCCGACGTCCTCTTCCAGGTGGCGGGGCTAAGCGGCCAGGGCGTCCTGGAAGCGGCCTGCGACGAGGGGCTGTACGGCATCGGCGTCGACGTCGACCAGGCGCTGTACGTGCCGAACCTTGCCGAATGCATCGTCACCAGCGCCGAGAAGAAGATCGTGGACGCGGTCACGGCGTCCATCAAGAACTACGACGCCGGGTCGCCGAACTCGGGCAACGTCTTCCTGGACGCGGCGTCGAATCCGCTCGGCATCGGGCTCGCGCCGTACCACGACTTCGAGGACCTCATCACGCCGGAGATCCAGCAGCAGGTCGACGACGCGCGCGCCGCGCTCGCGGCCGGTGACCTCGACCCGTGCGCCGGCGAGGGGATCTGCTTCTTCGGCGACCCGGACGAGGAGTAGCCACCAGCGAAGGCACTAGCCTGACCCGATCCGCCATGGCGACGAGGCGGGACCCGTGAGCGGGCCCGCCTGGGCCGTTTCGGGCGCCGCCGAGGGCGTCGTGATCGCCCCGGCGCTCGAGATGCGCGGCATCACCAAGCGCTATCCCGGCGTGCTCGCCAACGACGCCATCAGTCTCGACGTCCGGCCGGGCGAGATCCACGCCCTGCTCGGCGAGAACGGCGCCGGCAAGACGACACTGATGAACATCCTCTACGGGCTGGCCGAGCCGGACGCGGGCGAGATCCTGCTCGACGGCCAACCGGTCCGCATCGCCGGCCCCTCGGACGCCATCTCGCGCGGCATCAGCATGGTGCACCAGCACTTCATGCTCATCCCGGTCCTGACGGTCGCGGAGAACATCCTCCTCGGCGAGGAGACGATGAGCGGGGCCATCTTCGTCGACCGCCGCGAGGCGCGGTCCCGGATCCGCGAGCTCGGCCGACGGTTCGGCTTCGAGATCGATCCCGATGCGAGAGTGGGAAGCCTCTCCGTCGGGTGGCAGCAGCGCGTCGAGATTCTCAAGGCGCTCTACCGCGAGGCCCGGATCCTGGTGCTGGACGAGCCCACTGCTGTCCTCACGCCCCAGGAGACACGCGAGATCTTCGCCGTCCTGCGGCGACTGGCCGACGAGGGGCACAGCATCATCTTCATCAGCCACAAGCTGTACGAAGTCCTCGAGATCGCGGACCGCATCACGGTCATCCGCCGTGGTCGGGTGGTCGGGTCGCGCAGACCGGCCGACACCGATGAGGATGACCTGGCCGAGCTGATGGTTGGACGGGCCGTGCAGCTCACCGTGGACCGCGGCGAGTCGAAGCCCGGCGACCCGGTGCTCGCAGTGACGCAGCTCCACGTCAAGGACGATCGCGGCCACGAGACGGTCCGCGGTGCGAGCTTCGAGGTTCGAGCCGGCGAGATCCTCGGCATCGCGGGCGTAGCCGGCAACGGGCAGGACGAGCTGGTCGAGGCGATCACCGGGCTGCGGCGTCCGAGCGCGGGGCGCGTCGCGCTCGGGGGACGCGACATCACCGGTGCCTCACCGCGGAGTGTCTGCGAGGCAGGACTGGCCTACGTCCCGGGCGATCGCCAGCGCTTCGGACTGGTGCTCAGCTTCCCGCTCGACGACAACATGTGCCTGACCACGTACTACCGCGCGCCGTTCTCGCGGGGGCTGGTCCGCGACCACGACGCCATCCGCGATTGGGCGGACGCTCGCATCCGGGAATACGACATCCGGACCCCATCGGCCGCGGTGGCGGCGGGGAATCTCTCCGGCGGCAACCAGCAGAAGGCGATCGTCGCACGCGAGTTCGGCCGCAATCCGCGCGCGCTCGTGCTCGACCAGCCGACGCGAGGTCTCGACGTCGGGAGCATCGAGTTCATCCATCGTGAGGCGATCGCGCGGCGCGACGCGGGCGCCGCCATCCTGCTCGTCTCCGCCGAGCTCGACGAGGTCCTCGAGATCTCGGATCGGATCGGCGTCATGTACCGCGGCGAGTTGGTGTCGTTCGTGGACGCGCGGACCGCCGACCGGGACGAGATCGGCTTCCTGATGGCAGCGGGACGACGCGCTGCCGGCGAACCCGATCCGGAGATCGCGGCGTCGGCGTGACCGACACCGAGCCCCTCACCGAAGAGCGACTCCCCGAAAGCTTCGAGCCGCGCGCGCGAGTCGATTCGCGCCCGCAGCGATCCCGGCTCGCCCGCGTCCTAGCGATCAGTGTCGTCCCGATCTCAGCGGTCGCGCTCGGATTGCTGGCGGGCGGCATCGTGGTGGTGATCTCGAGCCTGGTCCTCAGCGATCGCTTCGATCCGGGGCTCGCCGTGCGCGCCTACTCGGCCCTGTTCCGCGGGTCGCTCGGGAACGTCAACGGGTTGGTCAGCACCGTCGTTTCGGCGGCTCCGCTCGTCCTCGGCGGGCTGGCCGTCGGCATCGGGTTCAAGGCGGGGCTCTTCAACATCGGCGCGCAGGGGCAGTTCCTGATCGGGGCAGTATCCGCGGCGGTGGTGGGCGCTTCGCTCGCCGGCGCGCCGGCGCCGCTCGCGATCGCGGGCGCCATGGCTGCCGGCGCGCTGGGGGGAGCGGCATACGGCTTCATCCCCGGTGCGCTCAAGGCGCTCACCGGCGCGCACGAGGTCGTCACCACCATCATGCTGAACTTCATCGCCGGGTCGCTGATCGGGTATCTCATCACCGGTCCGCTCGGCGCGCCCGGCTTCTCGTTCGCGCGCACGGGGCCGCTGGGAAACGCCGAGCTTCCGGTCCTCTTCGGCCGCGGGGGTCACCTGGGCGTGCTCGTCGCGGTCGCATTCGTCCCGATCGCCTGGTGGCTTCTCTGGCGGAGCACGCTCGGCTTCGAGATCCGTACCGTCGGCGCCAACCCCAACGCGGCGCGCTATGCCGGGATGCGGCCGGGGTACCTGATCGTGCTGACGCTGTCGATGTGCGGCATGCTCGCCGGCCTGGCGGGCGCCAACCAGATCCTCGGCATCAGCCACTTCATGAACGCGTCGTACGGGACGAACATCGGCTTCGACTCGATCTCCGTCGCGCTTCTCGGCCGCGCGCACCCGGTGGGGATCCTCCTCGCCGCGCTCCTCTTCGGCGCCATGCGCGCGGGCTCTGGCCTGATGCAGGTCGACGCCGGGATCCCGGTCGAGATCATTGACGTGATCCAGGCCGTGATCCTCCTGTTCCTCGCCGCCGACGTGCTCGTCCGGCGCCTCCTGCGGCTGCGCGCCCCGTCCGCGGCACCGGAGGAGCTGCGCACGGTCACGCGCTCGTACGGCGAGCAGCGAGCGGGCACGACATAGATGGAAGGCATCCTCGAGCTGCTGTACGGGATCCCGGTGCTCGGGCTGCTCTTCCAGCTCATCGGCTACCTGATCGACGTGATCCCCGGCATCGCGCCGATCATCCTCGGCCTGGCGACGCCGCTCGCTCTCGGCGCGCTGTGCGGGATCATGAACGAGAGGTCGGGCGTCGTGAACATCGGCATCGAGGGGATGATGCTGTCGTCGGCCTTCATGGGCTTTCTGGCCGCCGCATTCGCGGCCGAGGCGTTCCCGGCGGAGCCGTCATCGGTCCTGGGATTCACGCTGCCGCTCGTCATCGGCGTCGTCGCGGCGGTGCTCACAGGAATGCTCCTGTCGCTCCTGCACGCCTGGCTGTCTATCAGCGTGCGCGCCGACCAGATCATCAGCGGCACCATCATCAACATCGCCGCCATCGGCCTCACCGGGTACTTCAACCGCCTGATCATCTCGCCGAACCCGGGCATCGGCGCGGGCACCTTCGACTCGTTCGACCCACCCGAGGCACTGACCGACCTTCCGGTGATCGGCTGGATCCTCGACATGTTGCTGGACCAGGGGCCGATCTCGCTCTCGCTGATCGTCCTGATCGTCGGGCTTCAGGTCCTCCTGTTCCGCTCGCGCTGGGGGCTTCGAACGCGCGCAGTGGGCGAGCATCCGAAGGCAGCCGATACCGTGGGCATCAACGTCATCGCGCTGCGCTACCGCAATGTCATCATCGGCGGCGCCTTTGCGGGGCTCGCCGGCGCGTATCTGACGCTCGAGGCGACCAGTTCCTTCCAGAACGGCATGACCGCCGGGCGTGGCTTCATCGCGCTAGCCGCCGTCATCTTCGGCCGATGGACTCCGATCGGCGCCTTCGGCGCGACGCTGCTGTTCGCCGCGTCCGACGCGATCGGCGTGGCGATCGGCCTGCGCCCGCCCAGCGACGACCTAGCCCAGCTGGGCGGCATCCTGGAGGCGATCCCGAACGAGATCTTCGGCGCGCTGCCCTACCTGCTGACGATCATCATCCTGGCGGGTGTCGTGGGCCGGAGCATTCCTCCGGCCGCCGTGGGGCAGCCGTACGCGAAAGAGGGGCGCGCCGCCTAGTCAGCTCGCCTTGGGCATCGGCGCCGCAAGGACGCTCAAGCGCCCCGCGACCACGCGCGCCAGCTCGCGAAGGGCGTCCTGCGCGGCCGAGCCTTCGGTCGGGTATTGCGTCGAGGTGATCGGCACACCCGCGTCCCCGCCGGCACGGATGCCCGGCTCGATCGGCACGCGCGCCAGGACCTCGAGCCCGAGCTCACGGGCGATCTTGGCGCCGCCACCCGAGCCGAACAGGTCGTGCTCGCTGCCGCAGTGCGGGCAGATGAAGGCGCTCATGTTCTCGATCACGCCGAGCGTCCGGACGTTGACCTTGTTGAACATGGCGATCGCCTTGCGCGCGTCGACGAGCGAGACCTCCTGCGGCGTGGTCACGACCACGGCACCCGAGAGCGGGATCAGCTGGCTGACGGAGAGGGCCGCGTCGCCGGTCCCGGGCGGCAGATCGATGACCAGGTAGTCGAGCTCGCCCCAGTCGACGTCGCGCAGGAACTGCTGGATCGCCGAGTGGATCAGCGGCCCGCGCCAGATCACCGGCGCGTCGCCCTGGAGGAAGTACTGGATGCTCATCATCTTCACGCCGTGGGCGCTGACCGGATTGACGCGACCTTCGACCCCGGTGATGTGCGCCCCGGTGGTGCCCATCATCAGCGGCACGTTGGGGCCCGTGATGTCCGCGTCGAGCAGACCGACGCGCGCGCCGTCGCGCGCGAGCGAGACGGCGAGATTGACGGCAATCGTCGACTTCCCTACCCCGCCCTTGCCGGACGCGACGGCGACCGTATTGCGGACGCCCGGGATGAGGTCGGCCGCGGGACCGCCGAAGCTGCGCTTGACGTTGCTGGCCCATTCGACCTTGACGATCTCCGCCCCGAGCGCGGTCAGCTCGTCGCCGATCTCACCCTCGATCTTCGCCTTGAGCGGGCACGCCGGCGTGGTGAGCTCGACGGTCAGCACGACGCGGTGATCGGCGATCTCGAGCTCCTTGATCATGCCGAGGGAGACGAGGTCGCGGCCGATCTCCGGGTCCTTGACGCGACCGAGCGCGGCCATGACGTTCTCGCGGGTCAGCAGTTCGGGCATGGCCCAAGCTTAGCCGATGTCAGTCGGGAAGCCCTGCGAACAGGTCCTCCTCGCGGGGGATGAGCGCCGTCATTCGGCCGACACCGTCGGTCGCCTGGGCGGGCGAAAGGTTCGACCGGAGGAGCCGGTAGTGCTCCTCGGCAAGGTAGCGGTCACGGGTCGCGGTGTCCCAGCCCGCGAACGCTCCGGCCTGCCCGACCTGGGAGACGTGACACGCGATCGCGGCCTGTTTGAGCGCGACGGCGTCACCTAGCTCGAGGGTGAGCGTCGGCTCCGCTTCGGAGCCGAACTCGGCCGGCGCCTCCTCCCCCAGTGCGTCGACCACCGGTCTCGGGACGACGAGGTGGTAGAGCTTTGCCGCCCGCCACGCGACCTGGTCTTCCTCGAGGTCGTCTTCGTACGCGAGAGGGACGCCCGCCGTCTCGAAGGCCAGCGTGGTCGCCTCGGACACGATCGCGTGATCGGGGTCGCCCGTGACGCCATCCGGGCCGAAGGTCAGGATCACCTCGGGCCTATGCATCCGGATCGGCTCGACGATACGACCCACGAGATCGTCCAACCGGACCGACGGGAGCTCACCCTCGCTGTAGTTCAGCATTCGCAGGACGCGTACGCCGAGCAGCGCAACCGAGCGCCGCAGCTCGTCCTCGCGGACGGTGTCGAGGTTGCGCCAGATCAGCGGGCGGTCGAGGTCGCGGTTCTTACCGCCGCTCCCGCCTGGCGCGGGCGGCACCTCGTGCAGGCGCCAGTCGAAATAGCCGCGCGTCACGCAGACGACGACCACGTACGCCTCCGCCGCAACAGCCTGGGCGATCGCGCCCGCGAACCCGAAAGCCTCGTCGCCGGGATGCGCGACCACGACCATCAGGCTGCGCGCGGGGTTCCGCTCGCGGATCGGCCGCCAGATGGATGACACCGGCGCCTAGACCTCCACCTCGAGCGCAATCGGCCGGCGCGACCACTCGGCCGGTGTGACGTCGCCCGAGAGCGACTCGAGCATGGGCGGCGGCGTGACGAAGCTCGCCCGCCGCGCGGTCTCGACCGCGACGAGGATCTCGTCGAGCGAGAGGATGTCATGACGCATCAGCAGGGCCAGCTCGTCGCGCAAGTGGCGGCGCAGCATCTCGGGCCCATCCGTGCTGATGGCGAAGCGGACGCCGTTGTCGATGAGGCGCCGAAGCCGATGCCGCATATCGGCGACGTCGTGGACCACGCCGGTGCTGAGGTTCGAGCTCGGACAGATCTCGAGGATGACACCGCGCTCGCGGAGCATTGCCATCACGCCGACGTCCTGCGCGCTCTGGATGCCATGACCGATACGGCTCGGCTCGAGCGCCTCAACCGCCTCGCGGACCTCGCCGGGCGGCCCGATCTCGCCGGCGTGGACAGTGATGCCGAGCCCGACGCGGCGGCACTCGTCGAAGATCTCGCGGTAGTCGGCGAAACGGAACCCGGGCGTCATCGGTCCGGCGATGTCCACCGCCACGACGCCGCGGCGATGCCAGCTGACCGCCTTGGCGGCGATGATCTCGTTCAGGTCGCGACTGAACGACCGGTCGAGGCAGAAGATCAGCCCGGCGTTGACGGGCGGGTACTCGAGAACGGCACGATCCATGCCGCGCACGGCGGCGGCGATGATGTGATCGAGGTCCTGCTCGCCGCCGCGGTTCCGCTTCATCGGGTTGAAGCGCAGCTCGATCTGGGTGATGTTGGTCTTGCGGTACGCGCCGCCGATCACCTCGTAGACGCTCCGCTCGACGGCGATGGGGCTCGACTGGATGAGCTCGGTCCAGTGGAACAGGTCGAGGTACGCCTCGAAGCTCCTCCGGCGGCGCCGCCCCACGCTGATCAGCTCGCGAAACGCCCAGTAGTCCTTGGTCGGAAGCCGGATCCCCTGTGCGTGCGCAATCCCCCACATGACCGCGGGAGTGACTGCCGCGCCGAGGTGGACGTGGAGCTCGGTGAGCGGCAGCTCGGGGTCGAGGCGTTGGCGCGGCATTGACCTCGTCTCGAGGGGTCGGGTGGCGGCGAGTCTATCAGCCGGGGGTCCACGGCGGCCGATGTAGAATCGCGCCCGCACACGGAAGGCACGGCCGCATGATCGACTGGATAGTCGGCGTGATCGAGTGGTTCGCCAGCGACTCCGCCGAGGCGTTCGCGACGCTCTTCCCGTTTGGCCTGGCCGGCCTCGTCCTCCTCTACGCCGCATGGGTCGTCGTCGGATACATGCGCGTCTCGCGCGTCGAGGTCACCGAGGGAGCACTCGTCGCCGGCCGCGCGGAACGCCTTCCCCGCGCTCCCGATGGCGTCCTGGAGGTCGAGCGCGGCGTGCCGTTCTGTGAGCACTGCGGCCTGCGCTATCCGCCCGGCGCGTTGTTCTGTGCCCGTTGCGAGGGCGACCTCGTCCTCGACTGCGCGAACTGCGGAAAGCGGATTCGCGCGAGCGACGAGGCGTGCCTGCGCTGTGGAACCCGGGAGACCACCGCCGCCGTCCAGTCGTAGCAGCGCGCCGCGCGTCAGCGTCGCGAGCGACCCTGCCCGCCCGGAGGTCGACTGACAAACGTGCTCCAGATCGCCGCGTTGCTGGTATCGGCCGCGTTGGCCGCACTCCTCGTGGCGACGGCCGCCGGCGGAGCCGCGGTCCTCACCGGGGCGGCGGCGGTTCCGACACCACCACGCACGGACCGGCAAGGGATGCTCTGGCGCGTCGCGAGCGTGGCGCGGTACGCCGGGCTGGCGGCGGTCCTCGCCGCGCTGGCCACGCGTGCGGCCGGCGTTGGACACGCACCGTGGTCGAACCTCTACGAGGTGAGCCAGGCGTTCGCGGCCGCGATCCTGCTCGCGTACATCGTCGTTCGCCGCAGCTTCCCGGTCGACGCGCTCGCGCCCGCTGTGTCGGGCCTCGCAGCGCTGCTGCTCGTCCATGCAGTCAGCCTCCCCTCGGACGCGCTGCCACTCGTGCCCGCGCTGCAGCAGCCTGCTCTGCTGACGGTCCACGTCGCGGCGGCGGTGGCCGCCTACGGCATCTACGGCGTGGCCCTCGTCGCCGCCCTGGCGGAGCTCGTCCAGCGCGGCCGCCGGGCGGTCCGCTGGCTGCCCGACACGGCGGTCTGCCGGGCGGTGGCCCACCGATCGGTCGTCCTCGGCTACCCGATCCTGACGGCGGCGATCGTGCTCGGGGCGATCTGGGCGAACCTGGCCTGGCGCTCGTACTGGAACAACGACCCCAAGGAGCTGACCGCCGCCGCGACGTGGCTCACCTACGGCGCGTATCTCCACGTTGCGGGACGCCGCGACCGGTGGGGACGGACCGCCCCGTGGCTGATCGTCGCCGGCTTCGCCGGGATCATGCTCACCTACTTCGGCGCGAACCTGCTCTTCCCCGGTCAGCACAGCTACGCCGGCATCTAGCCGCCGTCGCCCTTACGCCCTCACCGCGCGGAGATGGAGGAAGAGCGGCATGCGCCGCCAGCGGGCGACCCGCGGCCGCGCCGCGACGAACGCCTCGTCCGGTGTTGGCTCGCGAATCGTCTCGATGAGGAGGCCCGCGGCCTCCAGCGCCCGGGCATACCTTTCGAGCGGCCGATGGATGCTCGCATAGCGGACGCGCTGCCCGTCGCGCTCCGCGATCCACTCCATGCGCCGCACGGCGAAGTACGAGCCGCCGATCACGAACGGCGAATCGATCTGCTCCGCGTCCTGCCACGTCCCGGCCTTCTGGAATGGATGCTCGACGGCGACGCAGAAGCGCCCGCCGCGCACGAGCACGCGGCCGACCTCCCGGACGGCCCCCTCCATGTCGTCCATGTCGTGGAGCGACATGAACGCGACGACCAGGTCGAACGATCCATCGTCGAACGGCAGCCACGTCGCGTCGGCCTGGACGGCGTCGATGGTCTCGGCGGCGAGCCGCACCAGCGCGGCTGACGAGTCGACGCCCACGACCCGATGACCGCGTTCCGCGAGGACGCGGCCGAGCCGGCCCTCGCCGCAGCCGAGGTCGAGGGTGCGGGTGCGGGCGGGCGGAACG
Source organism: Candidatus Limnocylindria bacterium (assembly GCA_046262115.1). Classification (GTDB taxonomy): domain Bacteria; phylum Chloroflexota; class Limnocylindria; order QHBO01; family QHBO01; genus JBHENJ01. The sequence goes on from JBHENJ010000014.1 coordinate 28,998, forward strand.
ATCCCGAGGAACGCCGGCGCGTTCAGCCGCTCGTAGTGGTGGTCCCACCCAGGTTCGCGCACGGCGCGCGCCCACGCCGCGGCATTCGACTCCCAGGCGTCTCGCAGGCTCATCGCGTCAACTTTAAGATCCGACGATGACTATTGCCGCCACGCCCGATACCTTGCTCGACCTGTCGCCGGTGCTCCCGCTCGGCAAACGGATCGCGATCCTTGCCGAGGGCCGGTTCGAGCCTCACTACGGCAAGACGGCCATGGGCGTCATCCGCTACGGCCGCGACGAGGTGGTCGCAGTCATCGACTCGACGAACGCGCCCGGCATCGTGGACGCCGAACTGGGCGCCACGACCGAGATCCCCTTCGTGGCGACGCTGCGCGACGCGCTTGCGTTCGGCCCCAACGCGCTGCTCATCGGCGCGGCGACGGTGGGCGGCGGCATCCCTGCCGAGTGGCGGCCGGTGCTTGGCGAGGCGCTCGAGGCGGGTCTCGACCTCGTGAACGGCCTTCACGTCTTCCTCGGCGAGGATCCGCAGCTGGCGGCCATCGCGCGACGAACGGGACACCGCATCTACGACGTCCGCCGGCCACCGGAGGGGATCGGCGTGGCGAGCGGCGCCCCGCATCCGCCGGGGACGCGAACGGTGCTGACGGTGGGGACCGATTGCGCCGTCGGAAAGATGAGCGTCGCCCTCGAGCTGCGCTCCGCCGCGCGGGCCCGCGGGCTGGACGCCGATTTCGTGCCGACCGGCCAAACCGGGATCATGATCGAGGGCTGGGGAATCACCGTCGATAGGGTCATCGGCGACTTTATGGCCGGCGCGACCGAGGCGATGGTGCTCCACGCGATGCGTGACCACGACCTCGTGTTCGTCGAAGGTCAGGGCTCGTTGGCGCATCCGGCCTACAGCGGCGTGACGCTGGCTCTCATCCATGGCTCGCGCGCCGAGGGCCTCGTGCTGTGTCACGACGCGTCGCGGACGCGGACCGACCTCTGGAACTCGCCGATCCCCAGCGGTGAGGACCTCCGCGCGTTCGTCGCGCTTCACGAGACGATGGCGGGCCTGGTGTATCCGTCGCGCATCGTCGCCGCGGCGGTGAATACCTCGCGCCAGACGGACAGCGAGGCCGAGCGCGCCATCCGGTCGGTGGAGGCGGTCACGGAGCTCCCCGCCGACGATCCGATCCGTAACGGCCCCGACCGGCTTCTCGAGGCCGTCCTGGCGCGAACGCCCGTCGCGCAGTGAACCTGCCAGCCACGCGGCTCGCCGGGGACCCCATCGTCGAAGTGCGCCGGCTTCGCTACGCCGACCCGTTCCACATCGCCCGCGCGAGTGCAGACGAGGGCTTCACCACCTCGGTGATCGTCACGCTTCACGACCGCGAGGGTCGCACCGGGCTGGGCGAGGCCGCCCCCGACGCCTTCTACGGCGAGACCCCGGCGACCGTGCTCGCGGCGTTCCAGACCTACCGTCCGCTGCTCGAGTCGGGTGACGCACACGCGTTCGGCTCGGCGGCGCCCGAACTGCTGAACCGCAACCCGGCGGCGCGCGCCGCGCTCCAGACGGCGCTTCTCGACCTGCAGACCCAGGCAGCGGGTCTCGCGTTCCACGACGTGCTCGAGGGGGACCCGGCATCGGCGCCGCCTACCGACTTCAGCGTCGGGCTCGACGATCCCGCCGTCGTCGCCGAGCGCGTGCGCCGAGCCGCGGAGCGCGGCTTCAGCATCGTCAAGGTCAAGCTCGGCGGCGAGCGCGACGTCGAGACACTCCGAGCGGTTCGGGACGTCTTCGACGGCACCCTGAGGGTCGACGCCAACACCGGCTGGCCGACGCTCGACCACGCCATCGAGATGACGCGGATCTGCGCCGCGCATGGCGTCGAGTACGTCGAGCAGCCGATGCGGAAGCACGCGCTCGGCGACCTCGCTCGACTCCAGGCCGCCTCACCGCTTCCGATCGTGGTCGACGAGAGTGCGGAGACCATCGACGACCTGCCGAACGTCGCGGGCATCGTCGCCGGCGTGAACGTCAAGCTGATGAAGTGCGGCGGCCCGCTGGAGGCGGCCGCGATGATCCGGGAGGCGCGTCGGCTGGGGTTGCGCGTCATGCTCGGCTGCATGGTGGAGACGAGCATCGCGATCACCGCGATGGCGCATCTTGCGGGACTCGCCGAGTGGGTCGATCTCGACGGCCATCTGCTGCTTGGAGAGGACCCGTATCGCGGCCTGGAGGTCAGAGATGGAGGCGTGCTCGAGCTACCGGAACGGCCCGGGCTGGGCGTCGTCCCACGTTGAGCGGTTCCGCTACTCCCCGCCCATGACGGCCCGGGCGTAGGCCTGCATCTCGGGGATGTTCGGGATCATGACCCATCCCCGGGCGGGACCCTCGATCCCCTCGAAAAGCGCGAAGCGCGGCGGGCCGAGGACCTGCGTGCTCACCTCGGCACCGCTGCTGCGACGCCCGATCTCGACCAGCGTCGGGATCTTGTCGAGCGGGATGTCGGTCTGGATCGAGTCGAGGCTTCCGAGGAGCTCGAGGGCATCGATCTCCGTCTCGGGGTCCGAGAGCTTCTGTACGAGCGCCAGCAGCACCTGCTGCTGGCGCGCCTGGCGCGCGTAGTCGCCGTCCTGCTTCCGGCTGCGGCTGTAGTACTGCGCGGTCGCCCCGTTCAGGTGCTGCCAGCCCGCGTCCAGGTACAGGCCCAGACTCGGGTCGTAGAGCGCGTAGGGGACCTCGACGTCGACGCCGCCGACCGCATCGACGAGGTGCGCGAAGTCGTCCATGTCGACCTGGATGTAGTAGTCGATGTCGACCGCCAGCGTCGTCTCGATCGCGTCGCGCAGCGCGTCGATGCCGAGGAACCGGCTCAGCGCGTTGAGCTTGCCGGTCCAGTACGTCCCGTCAGAGAACGGGACGTCGACCGTGTCTCGCGGCATCGCGACCGTCGCGATCTGCGTGTGGTCGCGGTTCACGCTGGCGACGATCATCGCGTCTGTGTTCGTCTCCTTGCCCTGAGCCGCTCGCCACCGGTTCGAGTCCAGCCCGAGGACCAGCACCGTCAGACGGCTCTCGAGGAGCGCCTGGTCGAGCGGCACCGGCGTGGCTGTCGGGACAGGAGTCGGCACGGGCGTGGGTGTCGGGGGCGGCGTGGGTGACGCCGTCAGCGCCGGGGTCGCGGTCGCCGGCGTCGCCGTGCCGACGGTCGCGACCGGAGTCCATCGGGCGGTCAGCGCGAGCGTGACACCGATGCCGATGACGACGACCACCGCAGCCGCGATGCCGGCGACGGCGGTCCTGCTGAGGCGGAGAGGCATCGGGTGGCGATGATAGCCGGTGCTAGCCTGCCCGCATGCGGTCCCGCGAGATCGAGGTCGCCACCGGAACCGAGCCATCGGTCGTCGACCTGACCGATGCGGTCGCCCGATTCCTCGGCGAGGCCGATGACGCTTCCCGCGACGGCCTGCTCAACGTGTTCGTTCCGCACGCCACGGCGGGCCTGGTCGTCCGCGAGGTCGGCGCCGGCTCTGATGACGATCTTCTCAGCGCGGTCGCTCGGCTGCTTCCGCGTGACCCCGGCGACAGCGGCTGGCGCCACCGTCATGGATCACCGGGCCACGGCGCGGACCACGTCCTGCCGCTCCTCGCCTCACCGTCGCTGACGATTCCCGTGCTCGGTGGCGCGCTCGCGCTCGGAACGTGGCAGTCGATCGTGTTGATCGATACCAACCGCGACAACCCACGCCGGCGCGTTCGGTTCTCGTTTCTCCCCGGCTGACGATCAGCTGACGAGCGCGGTCACCTGCCGTACGGCCTCCGCGGGGTCGTCGGTCGGGGCGTCGCACGCGTAGCCGCGACACACGAAGGCCGTGACGCGACCGCCGATCGCATGCTTGCCCTCGAAGAGCGGCCAATCGCCGACCCGCGAGCCGGCGGCGAGCGGCGCAACGACGAGATTCGGGACGTACGGCCTGGCCACCGCGCGCCGCATGACGACCGCCTCGGCCGCTTTGGGGTCACCCGCGATGACGGCGTCGACGGGCTCACCCAGCGAGCGATCGGCCACGCAGAGCATTCGCCCGAAGGCGCTCGGCTGACGGTCGAAGGCGGTGGCGACGGTCCGGAGTACCGACCGCGCGCGGCGGTCGTACTCCGCCTCGCCGGTCAAGACGGCGAGACGCAGCAGGACGTCCGCCGCGACCGAGTTGCCCGATGGCGTCGCGCCGTCGATCAGCGATCGCGGCCGCACCACCGCCTCGTCGTGCTCGCTCGAGGTGTCGAAGAAGCAGCCCGCCGTCTCATCCCAGAACAGCTCGATCGCTCGGTCCATGAGCCCTCGCGCGCGCACCAGATGGTCTGAGCGCCCGTTGCTCGCGTATGCGCCCAGCAGCCCGTCGGCGACGTTGCCGTAGTCCTCGAGGAAGCCGGGGGTGTGCGTCCGGCCATCGCGCGCGGTGCGCCAGAGCCCGCCGTCCTCGCGGATCAGCGTGCGGCGGACGAAACCGACCAGGCGGGACGTCGCTTGTGCGTAGTCGTCGCGCTCGAGCACGAGCGACGCGAGTGCGAGCGCGCGCAGGAACATGCCGTTCCACGCAGCCAGCTGTTTGTCGTCCCGACCCGGTCGGACGCGGCGAGCGCGGTGGTCGAACAACGCAGACCTCGCGGCGCGGACCGCCCGCTCGAGCTCGATCGGCTCGAGGCCGTGCTCGCGCGCGACCTCCGGAAGCGGCCGCGTCACGTGCAGGATCGTAGCGCCCTCCCAGTTGCCGCCCGGCGTCACGCCCCAGTACGCGGCCACGGCGGAGGACTCGCGCTCGCCGAGCCCGATCTCCGCCAGCACGGATCGAAGCTCGTGGCGCCGCCACACGTAGAACCGGCCTTCCTCACCCTCGGAGTCGGCGTCGAGAGTCGACGCGATGCCGCCGTCATCGGTCGCGAGCTCCCGGAGGACGAAGTCGATCGTCTCTGTGGCGGTCCGTGCGTATCGGTCCAGCCCGGTCGCGCGGAACGCCTCGAGATAGCAGTGCGCGAGGAGCGCGTTGTCGTACAGCATCTTCTCGAAGTGCGGCACCAGCCAGTGCGCGTCGGTGCTGTAGCGTGCGAACCCGCCGCCCAGCTGGTCGTAGATCCCGCCGTTCAGCATCGCGTCGAGGGTCAGCGTCACCATCGCGAGCGTCTGCTCGTCGCGGGTGTGCCGCCATCGGCGCAGCAGAAACTCGAGCGTCATGGGCGCGGGGAACTTGGGAGCGCCGCCGAACCCGCCGAGCCGGCCGTCGAACGATCGCGCCAGCACCGCCGCGGCTCGCTCGAGCCGCTCGCCGCTCACATCGGACTGCCCGGGACCGACGGCGAGCTGCTCGCGCAGGTAGGCCGTGAGCTCGGCGGCCTGGCGCACGACGTCGTCGCGCCGGGTCGCGTAGGCGTCGGCGAGCGCCTCGAGGACGCGGCCGAACGCCGGCATCCCATGGCGATCCTCCGGCGGGAAGTAGGTCCCGCCGAAGAACGGCTCGAGCTCCGGCGTCAGGAAGACGCTCATCGGCCATCCACCGCTCCCGGTCATCGCCTGCACGGCGGCCATGTAGACGTCGTCCAGGTCGGGCCGCTCCTCGCGGTCGACCTTGATGCTGACGAAGTGCCGATTCATGAGCGCCGCGATCGACTCGTTCTCGAACGACTCCCGCTCCATGACGTGACACCAGTGGCACGCGGAATAGCCGATGGACAGGAAGATGGGCTTGTCCTCGCGGCGCGCTCGCTCCAGCGCCTCGTTCCCCCAGGGGTACCAATCGACGGGGTTGTGCGCGTGCTGGAGCAGGTACGGGCTCGTCTCGCGCGCGAGCCGGTTCTCGTGCTGGATCGCCATGGGAGGAGAGTCTGGCAGACGCTTCGCCGGGTTGCGCCGGCGGCATACTGGCACAGGGAGTGCATTCTCCCTTGACAGGCGGCACCCGACGAACGGCGCCGCTCACGAGACGGCCGAATGACGGCCGAATGACGGGCCGATGATGAAAGGAACGTGTGGGGATGGACGAATCGAATCGCGAGCAGGGAAGCGGCGACTGGGGTAGCCAGGGCGGGACCGGCGGCGACTCCGACGCGGGTCTCGGCGGCGAGACGGGCTCCGGATCATCCGGCGGCATGGGCGAAGAGTCCGGCGGCATCGGCGGCTCCGGGGGCATGGGTGAAGAGTCCGGCGGCATGGGAACCGAAGGCGGCACGGGCACCGGTGGCGGGGGCTCCGAGTCGGGCGGTGGCCTGGGTGAGACCGGCTCCGGCGGCCCGGGCGGAGGCTCCGGCGGCTGGGGTGAGTCCGGCACCGGCGGCGCGGGCGGAGACTCCGGCGGCATGGGCGGTGGCGGCGAGGCCGGCGGTGGCTGGGGCGGTGGCTCGGACGAGGGCACGCCCGGATCGAGCGGCGGCTGGAGC
>JBHENJ010000015.1:0-47078 GCA_046262115.1 Candidatus Limnocylindria bacterium
CGGACACCTGCTCGGCCGGGAGCTGACGTGGCGAGCGACGGGGTCGGCAGGAGCGATCCACCAGGCCGGTCGTGCCCTCGCTGCGATAGCGGCGCACCCACTTGTAGACCGTCGCCCGGCTCACGCCTAGCTGCGCGGCCAGCTCGGCTGCCGGCCAGCGCTGAACCACCACCCGGCTCACCAGCAGCTGGCGGCCGAACACAGACAGACGAGCGTTAGGATGCGCCACGAGAGCCTCCTGCCGGTGTGAGATCTGACACCTCTCACCGTGCAGCGAGGCTCTCGGCTGTCAACAACGTCTTTGGGAACTACACCTAGCGGCTCAGGATCTCTGCGTCCGAGCCCGCCATAGCGCTGTCACAACAGCAGAATCCCGTTGCGCCCGGGATCGCGTCCCGCGCTCAAAGCGGCCAGGACCGTCCGGCTGCCGGCGGGGAAGCCCTCGCGCATCACCGGCTCCGCGTTTCGCAGGCCAAGCCGGTTCGTTCGCGTCCCGCTTACCACCACAATCAGCCGGTCAACGCGACCGTCGCGTAGCTTGAGCGCCAGGCGTCGCGCGAGCGCCTGGACGTCGCGTAGCCGTGTCTCCGCCTCGATGGCTACTCGCATGCCATCGCGCTCGAGGACGACATCGAATGCTCGTTCGTCCCCGAACCCGCCGACGGGAACCTCCGCGCGCCATCGCCACATAGGTGACACGCGCTCGCGCAGCCGGCGAAGGAGGGCGACGTGCGCGGCATCGCGGAGCGGCGGTCCCGCCGGGAAAGTCCTGACACTCAACTCTCAACTCTCGTCCCAGGACGCTCATGAGCTGTGCGGCAGCGGAGATGCTCAGCGTCCTGACCACTCCGCGCTCGATGCGGTTTACCCGCCACCGGGAGCAGCCGAGAGCTCTGGCGACGTCTGCCTGCGAGAGCCCCGCTGCGATCCGCGCGTCCCGCGCGTCGTCCGAGAACTCGCGAAGGAGCCGCGCCGCGCGCCGGTTCCCGGATTGAAGTCGTCGTTCACACGCCGGCACGCACGCGAAGATGCCCTGGGCCGCTTACCAGGCGCTTGAGGTTGGCGCGAGCGCACCATCCGACCATGCATAGCGCTGGCGGGGTCAGTAACTCGTGGCTACGGTGCTGCGTAGCTCACATCCGGCCAACGGCGCGGCAAAACCGGTTGCGGTGGTGCGCCACCGCTTACGCAGTTGGCGGCACGGCGTCGGCCTAGCTCGGCCAAGCCATCAGGCGAAGTCGCGCCGCTTGAGCAAGACGAGGACGCCCATGACGCCGTAGACGGCGACGAGGGCGATCGGGCCTTCGAGCGCAGGAGACGCGCCGAAGGAGGACGCGTCCCGGATGGCGGAAGCCGCGCGCTCGACGCCCGCGCCGACGCCGATGACGCTAACGAGGATCGCGAGCACCAAGCCCCAACGCGTGCGCCGGATGACGCCGATGGTGGCGACCAGCTGCAGAACGCCGAACAGGATGATCGCCGCCGCGACGGCGACGTAGAACCCAGCGGCAGGGTCACGAACGGGTACGTCGTTGACGAGGCCACCGAGCGAATACATGCCGTACCCCAGCCCACCGAGCAGCGAGACGACCGTACTGACGATCAGGACAGCGGCGACGATCCCGAGAAGTGGTGACCCGCCCCGGCCGGGCGCGCTCGGAGTCGTCGAGTCGCTCCCCTAGGCGGGCGCTTCGCGGCTGTCGGTGCCGGTGCCCGCGCTCACGAGGTCGCGCGCCTCCGCTACCGGACGGCGTCGACGATCTCGGGACGCAGGCCGCCGAACTTCTGGAGATATTCGACGCGTTCCGCCTTGAGGCGGGCCACGAAGCCGGCGTACTCGTCGGCCCGGGCGGTACGCTCGTAGACTCGGCGCGGCTGGAGGAGGCCCGGATCGTCGATGCCGGGGACGGCCGCCGCAACCTCGTAGCCGAAGTCAGGGTCGCTCTCCCACGCGATCGTCCCTTCGGCGATCGCCTCGACCAGCGCGCTGGAGTGCGAGATCGAGATCTTCTTCGACGTCGGGTCGTCGTCACCGCCGCCCACCCGGCCGGTATTGAGCAGGAACACCTCGAACCCGGATGAGTCGTAGAGGTCCAGGAATCGGTTCGCCTGCTGCTCGTGGAGGAGCGGGAAGAATGGATTGGTGCCCGGCACGCGCAGGAAACGACCCGCCTCCTCTGCGCCGCCGGCCGAGGTGCCCTGCGTCTCGCCGAGCATGAAGAAGGCCGCGGCTTGTTCGCGGCCCAGGCGAGCGAGGGCGGGGATGACGTTCTCGTTACGGTTGAGGATGAGCAGATAGTCCACGCGTCCCACGTCGCGCGGGTCCTTCCAGATCCCGAGCGACGACATCCGGAAGGTCGCCCGTCCGTTCTGGGTGTACGAGGTGTCGAAGAAGTCGACCTTGTCGCCGTGCTGTGACACGTTCTCGAGGTAGGCGTCCGGCTTGGTCACCGCGCCGTGGATCGCGGGCTCGTACTGCGGATTGAGGCCGAACGTCTTGGCGAAGCAGCCATTCTCGGTACCGGCCACCCGACCGCCCGCGAACAGTCCCACGAAGTCGTCCTGGACAGGCCGCGAGTCGTTCTGGCGCGTGAAGGTGGTGGTCGTCTTGCCGGTGCCCGAGAGACCGATGATCAGCATCACCTTCTCGCCGCCGGCGGTGGGGATCGCCTTGCACCCGGCGTGGAGCGCCAGGCCGCCGCCGTCGTAGACGAGCGCGTTCCACATCCGCAGGCCGCCCTTCTTCGACTCGCCGAAGTAGTCGGAGTTCAGGACTCGGGTGATCCCGGCGTCGAGGTCGACCGCGATGACCCGGTCCGCGGGATACCCCGGGGCCGGAAGGTTTGGCGTGTAGATCATGCACAGCTCCGGCTCCCAGTCCTCCGAGGAGGCATCGGGCTCGAAGTAGAGCTGGCGTTGCATGCCAGCGATGTTGGCGTTGGCCTCCTCGATGTAGAGGCGCGCGCGCGACCGATGGTCGGGCTCGTTGCCGATGTAGCCGTCGAGCACGATCATCGGCACGGTGGCGATGTAGTCGTCCTGGAGGCGCGCGATCCGTTCGCCGTCGGCCCGCCGGATCGCCTGCTGGCTGTGCCGCTCGGGCGTGTCGGTGACGATGTACGTCGACAAGTTGGAGCGGCTCACGACGCGCGACTGGACGTTGTAGTTGCCGAACTCCGTCCGCCGCGCCTGGGGCATGCGGCTGGTGAGCTCCTGGAGGTCGTCGGCGGAGGGGTTGTAACGGACGGACCTCGCACCCGCCAGGCGGCGTCCCTGCGGTCCCAGCGGGCCGCGCATCGCCCCACGGCGATCTGCGAGCAGGCTCATACGGAGTGGTGGCTCCTCGTCTGCGAGAGTCGGACGGGCCGCATGGGCGGCCGGCTTGCCCTCCATCCTAGCAAGCGGGGTACCCGACCCGTCAGACCCGCAGGTCCCCCCAGGCCACCACCCGAATGGGCCGGACGGAGATCACCGGCGCTCGGTCCAGCTTCATGGGCCGATACGCGGCGTAGCGCTCGCGGAGCGCGGCGACCGCCCGCTCGTGACCCTGCTCTCCGGGCTCGACGAGGCGCGCCACGCCGTCGATCCTGAGCCACGCCAGGCGCGTCCAGTCCTCGTCCCAGCGATCCACCAGGACCGATACGTCCGGATGAACGGCGATGTCGCGCACCCTTCCCAACCGATGTGGATCGGCGCCCGCCTTGGGCTTGTCGTCGATGACGCTGACGATCGCGTACGCGTCGATCGCGAAGCAGATCGGCACGACCCGCGGGGCGCCGTTAGGTCGCGCGGTGGCGAGGACTCCGCGGCGCTGACTGAGGGCGAAGCGGCGCTGATCCTCCGACAGCCCGATGTCGCGCATGGGCGATCGCCCTCGATCCTACGGCGACGTGATGGACGTCGCCGACTCCGTCGCGAGGGCGCTGCTCGTCGTTCCGGCGTGCGCCGAAACTCGGCCGGTCGCGCCGCGATGGTGTCTGCGCGTATCGGTCCGCCTCGGCGGCGTCAGATGCGGGTTTCGGACGTCTCCGACTCCTCGTAGGTCTCGTCGCCGTCCTGTTTGATCGTTACGCGCTGCCTGGACGATGTCGCGTGCACCGATCCCGGCTCGCCGATGTTCGCGGAGATCACGACGTTGTGCGGATCTGAGACGTTGACGTTGCGCGTCTCTCCCGCCGTCGAGCCGTCGTCCGCCTGTGTCACGCGCTTGACGCTGCGACGCATCCGTCGAACCGCTCCCATCTGCCTCCTCCGTGCTGAATCTCAGGAGCCCGATTGCGGCTCATGACCGTTATGAGACGCACGTCTGGTCAAAGGTTTCAATGGCGCCTTCGTTCCGTGTCACGATGCACGAATGGACGACCGTGTCCTGGCACGGGCGATCGCCTCGGGCGACCGTGACGCATTTCGCACGCTGGTCGACCGCGAGAGCGCACGGGTGTACCGGACCTGCTACCGGATCGTCGGGCGCGCCGACGAGGCGGAGGACGCCGCCCAAGAGAGCTTCGTGAACGCGTTCCGGGCGATTCGCACCTACCGTGGTGACGGCCCTCTGGGCGCCTGGCTCGCCCGGATCGCGATCCGGCAGTCATTCCGCCGGCTCGCGCAGCGCGCCGACGCCGACCCGTACGACCCGACCGAGAGCGGAGCGGGTGACGCAAGCGGAGAGCCGCTGGCGATGGCGCTCGCCGCCGAGCGGCACGACTCGATCCGTGGCGCCGTCGCGCGATTGCCCGAGCCATACCGCGAGGTTGTCGTGCTCCGGTTCTTCGGCGATCTTCAGCTCGCCGAGGTCGCGGCCGCCACGGGGAGGCCGCTCGGGACGGTCAAGACGCACCTGCGGCGAGGCCTGGAGCGGCTGCGGCGCGCGCTCGACGGGGAGGCGGCGGAATGACGCGGCCGCCATTCGATCCGGCAGAGCTCGACGGCGATGGAGACCTTCAGCGCGTCGCGGCCCGACTCGATGAGTACGCCCGCGCTAGCTCGGCAGCGGTGCCGCCGGAGGGACTGACCGGCCGCGTCATGTCTGGTCTCACCGAGGAGCCGGCACGCGCCGGCCTGTTCGCGCCGTTCGGGGGCCTCCTCCGCGCCGCGAGGGCGGCGCCGCTGGCAGCGGCGCTCGTCCTGGTCGTCGGGTTCGGCGGCGTGCTGGGGGCCGGCCAGGTGACCGGCGTGTTCCGCGTCCTGCCCGTGGCGACGGCGGAACCCACGTCGGTGTCGTCGCCGTCGCCGACCCTCCCTGCGGCGTCTTCGCCTGCAGCGTCGCCGTCGCCGGTGGCATCGCCCACGCTGACGCCGAGCGCGTCGGCCACCGGTACGCCGGGCGCAACCGACCCGTCGACAGCCTCACCGACGTCGACGCCGACGCCGACGCCCACACCGTGACGCCGCGCGGGCCGATCGGGGCGAGTGAGCGCCTGGAGCGGGAGACGGGATTCGAACCCGCGACATCCACCTTGGGAAGGTGGCGCTCTGCCAACTGAGCTACTCCCGCCCGGGTGCTCCGGTGACTATACCGGGCGTGATCAGGCCATCCGGTGGCATCGGTCCTGCTTTGATACGGCGCCAAACGGTCGCTAGGCGCGAAGGAGGACAACCGTGTACATCGGCGGCGCAGTCGTCACGATCCTGCTGATCCTGCTCGTCCTGTACCTGCTGGGCGTGATCCGCTTCTGAACGCGATCCGCTCCGCCCGATAGGGGAGCTACCGAACTCACCGGGGACGGTGTCCGCGAATTGACAGCGACACCGTCTCCGCGCCTCTGGCCGGCGTGGATGGCTTTGCGTAGCGTGGCGGCATGGACACCTTCGTTCCCCCGGACGCTCGCACGATGGCCTCGGCGCGTCCCGACCGCGTCGCCCAGCCGCCACGGACGCCCCAGGCCGCGACCCCGCTCCGCACGCTCGGCTGGGAGCCGCCGCCGGCCTATTTGCGACGCGCCGCGTCGGCCGGTTACTCAGACGCCGAGGCCCGCGGCTAGGTACACGGCCAGCCCCAGCGCAAGGTAGCTCGAGACATTCGCCGCGATAGCGGGCGGCCACGTCTCGCGCGCCGTGCGGCGCCGGCGCAGCAACAGGATCCCCGCTTCGCTGATCACCGACGCGACGAACGTGGCCGCGACGATCGCGATCAGCACGCCCGCCCCCGTATCCCCGTTCGCCGCGAGGAAGGTGAGCCAGACCAGCACGATGAGCCCGATCAGGGTCGAGACGAGGTTCATCAGTAAGACGTCAAGCAGGGTGGAGCTGAAGCCGGCCCAGCGCATCGCGAGCAGGACTCCCGTCTCGACCACGACGATGATCAGGAACGCGGGCACCAGCGCCACGATGCCGAAGGCGAGGACCAGAATCGGTCCGGCCGCGTCGAGAAGGATCATCGGTCGCGACAGCCTGCTGCGGTCATGCGCAGGATAGACGCATGCCCACGCGCCGGACTGCTTCGTGCACCTTGACCGGACTGCGCACCTCCGCCGTCCGCCGTCCTGACACGCTCCTGTCGGTAGTCCTCTGCGCCGGTGTCGTCGCCGTCCTGCTCGCGCGGTGGGTGCCCGAGCTCCTGCGGCCGGATCCGGTGAAGTCCGTCGCCGCGATCCCCTCCACCGTCGTGTGGGAAGGCGTCCGCCCGATCGCCGCCGCAGTGTGCGTGGCCGTTGAGTTCCCGGACGGGTGGTCGCGGCGCGAGTCCGTCGACAAGGCCACCGTCCACTGGTGGTCCGCTGCGGGGAACTGCGACGAGCCGCAGTCGGACGTGTTCTCGGCCGGGTCTGCGGTCGAGCGGATGGTCGTTCCGGCAGGCGCTGCGGCGTCGCCGCGGCGCGGCTATCGGGTGTCGGTCCCGGCTTTCTCAGCGAACGGCGGGCCGTTCGATCTCACGCTCGATCCGGCGCTTGAGTACGGCGAGTCGCAGATGCTCGCGTTCGTGGGCACCATCGGCTCTGTGGCCAGGCCGCACGACCTCCTTCTCGTCATGGTGGACGACGTCACGGCCCGCACGCGACCGTGAGCGCGCGGTTCCTCGGTTTGACGTTGGGTGCTCGATGAAGGACCATACCAGTGACATTCCCGACTAAATTCGTCGGGATTCGCGAGCGCGACGAGACACGAGGAATCATGGCCCTTCCGAATCCTGCCCTGACTCAGCTGCCGGACCGCTACAGGTACGGCTGGCATGACCCGGAGATGAAGCCTCTTCACGTCATGAAGAAGGGCATCAACGCCGACGTCGTGGCCGAGATCAGCCGGATCAAGGGCGAGCCGACCTGGATGCGGGACCTGCGGCTCAAGGCGTACCGCCACTTCGAGGCGCGGCCCATGCCGACATGGGGCGGCAACCTGTCCGAGATCGACTTCCAGGACATCTTCTACTACGTCGCCGCGACCGATAAGGCCGAGACCAACTGGGACGACGTCCCCGACTACATCAAGCGGACCTTCGACAAGCTCGGCATCCCCGAGGCCGAGAAGCGGTTCCTCGCGGGCGCGGGCTCGCAGTACGACTCGGAGGTCGTCTACCACAACATCCGCGAGGACCTCGAGCGCCAGGGCGTGATCTTCCTGGGTACCGACCAGGCACTGGTCGAGCACGAGGACATCTTCCGCAAGCACTTCGGCACCGTGATCCCCGCCAACGACAACAAGCTGGCCGCCCTCAACACCGCGGTCTGGTCGGGTGGGTCGTTCATCTACGTGCCGCCCGGCGTCCATGTCGAGCTGCCGCTCCAGGCCTACTTCCGCATCAACACCGAGAACATGGGCCAGTTCGAGCGGACGCTGATCATCGCCGACGAGGGCTCGAGCGTGCACTACGTCGAGGGCTGCACAGCGCCGACGTACTCGACCGCGAGCCTGCACAGCGCGGTCGTCGAGATCATCGTCAAGAAGCGCGCGCGGGTCCGATACACCACGATCCAGAACTGGAGCCAGAACGTCTACAACCTCGTTACCAAGCGTGCCGTGGCGCACGAGGACGCGGTGATGGAGTGGGTCGACGGCAACCTCGGCTCGAAGCTGACCATGAAGTACCCGTCGATCTACCTGGTCGGCGAGCGCTCGCACGGCGAGGTGCTCAGCATTGCCTTCGCGGGCGACGGCCAGCACCAGGACGCCGGCGGCAAGATCATCCACGCCGCACCGAACACGACCTCGCTGATCACCAGCAAGAGCATCAGCCAGGGGACAGGGCGCACCTCGTACCGGGGCCTGGTCAAGGTCTACCCCGGCTGCAAGCGCTCGAAGTCGACGGTGCGCTGTGACGCGTTGCTGCTTTCCGACGAGGCGCGCAGCGACACCTACCCGTACATGGAGATCGACGAAGAGGACGTCACCATCGGCCACGAGGCGACGGTTTCCAAGGTCGGCTCGGAGCAGCTCTTCTACCTGATGAGCCGCGGCCTCTCGGAGGCAGAGGCGTCGGCGATGATCGTCAACGGCTTCATCGAGCCGATCGTCAAGGAGCTGCCGATGGAGTACGCGGTCGAGATGAACCGGCTGATCCAGCTCCAGATGGAGGGAGCGGTCGGCTAGTGGCGGCCACCCTGAGAGCTCCGCGCTCGCTGCCGCTCGACGGCGCGCCGGTCGCGCGGATCTGCGCCGCGCTCGACGATCCGGACTGGCTCCGATCGCTGCGCGAGGCCTGGTGGGACCGATACGGCCGAACGCCCTTCCCGAGCGGGAAGGAGGAGGAGTGGCGCCGCGCCGACCTCACCGAAGCGCCGTTCGGCGCCGAGCTGCTGCTCGACCCGCCGCCGCCCGCGCTGGGGCTGCTCGGCGTGCCGGACGGGACGCCGCTGGCGCCACAGCTTGCCGAGGCGGGCGTCGTCTTCACCGACCTGCGCACCGCGGTCCGTGAGCACCCCGAGTTGGTTCGGACGTACCTCGGATCCGGTGAGAGCCTCCCTTCGCACGCCAAGTTCTGGGCGCTCGCTCAGGCGGCATGGACCGGCGGCGTGTTCCTCCACGTCCCCGCCGGCGTGGATGTCGACGGTCCGCTGCTGGCGCGCACGTCGATCGACCTCCGCGGCGCCGCGCACTTTCCGCAGACGATCGTGGTGGCCGGACCGAACAGCCGCGTCACGCTCGTCGAGGAGTTCACGTCCGGCGATGGTGGCGAGCCGGGCTGGACCGCCGGGGCCGTCGACCTTCGCGCCGCCGAAGGCGCGCGGGTGCGCTATGTCAACCTGCAGCGGCTCGCGACGAGCGCCTGGAACCTTGGGTTCCAGCGAGCCGAGGTCGGGCCGAGCGCTGACCTCGCCACCCTCAACGTCGAGGTCGGCTCGCGGCTCACCAAGCTCGGAACGCAGGTGCGGATGACCGGAGACGGCGGCACGAGCCGCCTGCTCGGCGTGCTCGCCGCGGGTGACGACCAGGTCATCGACGTCAACAGCTACCAGGATCTGGCCGCTTCGCACACCACCTCCGAGCTGCTGTATCTGTCGGCGCTGTACGAGCGAGCGCGGGCATCGTTCTACGGGATCATCCGCGTCCGCCCGGGTACCCGCCAGACGTCGAGCTACCAGGAATGCCGCAACCTGCTCCTCTCGCCGCACGCCGGCGCCGAGCCGATCCCGGTCCTCGAGATCGAGTCGAACGACATCCTGCGCTGCGGCCACGGGGCGACCGCCGGGGCGCTCGATCCGACGCAGCTGTTCTACGCGCAGACGCGCGGACTCGACCCCGACACCGCCGCGAAGATGATCGTGCGCGGCTTTTTCGAACAGGTGCTCGGGAAGCTCGACGAGGCTTCGGTCAAGGAGCTGATGCTCGCGGCGCTTGCGCCGCGCATCGGCCGTGAGCTCGCGTGATGGCAGTGCAGACGGGCTGGGTCACCGTGGCGGGCATCTCCGACGTGCGGCCGGGGACGGTCGGGGTGTTCGAGGTCGATGGCAAGGCGCTGTGCGTCGGCCAGACCGTCGACGGTCGCTGGGGCGCCATCGACGACCTCTGCACGCATGACGGCGGCGACCTGGGCGAGGGCGAGCTGGTCGGGGACGCCGTCGAGTGCCCGCGCCACGGATCGGTATTCGACCTGTTCACCGGCGAGGCGCTGACGCTGCCCGCCGTGTTCCCCGTCAAGGCGTATCCGACGCACGTCGAGGGCGACGAAGTGAAGGTGGAGCTGTGAGGTTCTCGACCCGCGGCGAGTACGGCGTGCGGGTGATGATCACGCTCGCGCGTTCGCACGGCGACGGCCCGCTCTCGCTGGCCGAGATCGCCAGGCGCGAGCGGCTCCCGCATGCCTATCTCGAGCAGCTCGTCGGCGACCTGCGCAAGGCTGGGCTGGTCCTGGCGCGACGCGGGCAGAGCGGCGGCTATCAGCTCAGCCGGGACGCGGCGCAGATCAGCATGGCCGAGGTGATGCGGGCGCTGGAGGGCCCGATCCTTCAAATGCCGTGCGCCGGCGTCAGCGACGCCGAGGTCTGCGACCGGCCGCAGCCGTGCAGCGTCCACGAGGTCTTCCAGCGCGTATACGAGTCGGTGAACGGCACGCTGGCGACGACGATGCTCGCGGACGCGGCGGCGACCGCCGGAGGCCCACCGTACCCAACCGATGTCCGGCGTCGCATCCGGGAGCGCGCGGCGTCGCGTGGCACCTATGCAGGAAACGCATGACTGACGAACTCGTCATCTCCAGGCTCGAGGTGAGCATCGGCGACAACAAAATCCTGAACGGCATCGATCTCGCCGTGCGCCAGGGAGAGGTCCACGCACTGATGGGGCCGAATGGATCGGGCAAGACCAGTCTCGCGTACACCCTGATGGGCCACCCCGAGTACCGCGTCGACGCCGGGAGCGTGACCTGGCGCGGCCAGAACCTGCTCAAGCTCTCGCCGGACAAGCGCGCGCAGCTGGGCGTGTTCCTGGCGTTCCAGTACCCGAGCGCGATCCCCGGTGTGACGGTGGCGAGCTTCCTGCGCAACATCTACAACGCCGTCCACTTCCCGAAGCAGGCGGCGGTCGAGGAGAGCGGTCTCGGCTCCGTGCCGAAGTACACCGGTATCCCGCTCGCGAAGTTCCGCAAGCTGATGGACGACAAGCTCGCGCTGCTTGGGATGGATCCCGGCTTCGCGACCCGCTACGTCAACGACGGCTTCTCAGGCGGCGAGAAGAAGCGGCTCGAGATGCTCCAGATGGCGATCGTCGACCCCAAGATGGCGATCCTGGACGAGACCGACTCGGGCCTCGACATCGACGCGCTCCGCACGGTGGCGGCCGGAATCAATGCCGCGCTCAATCCGGAGATGGGCGTGCTGATGATCACGCACTACCAGCGCATGCTGAACTACGTGAAGCCGCAGTTCGTCCACGTCCTGCTGGGCGGTAGGATCGTGATGTCGGGCGGGCAGGAGCTCTCCCACAAGCTCGAGCAGCACGGGTACGACTGGGTGCGCCAGCAGGTCGGCGCCGACGCATCCCTCGGCGACGAGGCTCCGGCGCGCGTCGCCGAGCCGGTCTAGCTCCTTCTGGAGGCAGAGATGGCGGTTCGCGAGGCGGCTCCCGCAGCAGCGCCGGTGACATCGGTCGTGTCGCCGTCGGTCGGCGCCCTGGCGCCGCGCGACGACTTCCCCGTCTTCGACGGCGTGACGCGAAGCGGCAGGCCTCTCGCCTACCTCGATTCCGCGGCGAGCGCTCCGAAGCCGCGCTGCGTGATCGACGCCGTTGCCGACACGTACAGCCACCACTACGCGAACGTGCACCGCGGCATCTACGAGCTCTCGGAGGACGCCACCGCTCGGTTCGAGGGAGCGCGTCGCAAGCTGGCAGCCTTCATCGGTGCGGCATCCGAGCGCGAGATCGTGTTCGTCCGCAACGCCACCGAGGCCATCAACCTCGTGGCGTACAGCTGGGGGCGCGCGAACATCGGTCCCGGCGACACGATCGTCTCGACGCAGCTCGAGCATCACGCGAACATCGTTCCGTGGCAGCTCCTCGCGAAGGAGCGCGGCGCCAACCTCGCGTTCGCGCGCATCACCGACGATGGCGTCATCGACCTCGACGATCTCGAGCGCCGGCTCATCGGCGCCGATGGTGTCCGTCCGGCGAAACTGCTCGCCGTCTCGCAGGTCAGCAACGCGCTCGGCACGATCTCGCCCGTCGAGCGGATCGTGGCCATGGCGCACGACGCCGGCGCGCTCGTGATCGTCGACGCCGCCCAGAGCGTCCCGCACATGCCGGTGTCCGTGCAGGCCCTGGGCTGTGACTTCCTGGCACTTTCCGGCCACAAGATGCTCGGTCCCTCGGGGATCGGCGCGCTGTGGGCGCGTCGCGAGCTGCTCGAGGAGATGCCGCCCTTCATGGCCGGCGGCAGCATGATCACGCGCGTCACCATGGAAGAGGCGACCTGGAACGAGGTCCCGTGGAAGTTCGAGGCCGGTACGCCGGCGATCGCAGAGGCGATCGGTCTGGGAGCCGCAGTCGACTACCTGGACGCGCTCGGCATGGAGGATGTGCGCGCGCACGAACGCGAGCTCTTCACTCACGCCTGGTCGCAGCTCGGTGCCGTGGACGGCATCACGTGCCTCGGTCCCGACGACCCGGACACCCACGCCGGAGTGATCAGCTTCGTGGTCGACGGCATCCACCCGCACGACGTGGCCACGGTGCTCGACGCCGAGGGCGTCGCCGTGCGCGCGGGTCACCACTGCGCGCAGCCGGTGATGCAGCGCTACGACCTCCCCGCCACCACGCGCGCCAGCTTCTACGTCTACAACGACGCGACCGATGTCGACCGATTGACCGATGCGCTGCGTTCCGCCCAGCGCCTTTTCGCCGGGTGACGCATGGACAACCTGTACCGCGACTTCATCCTCGAGCACTACCGCAACCCGCACAACAAGGGCACGCTGCCGGACGCCGACCTCTCATTCGGCGACTCGAACCCGAGCTGCGGGGACGAGATGAGCATGACGATCCGGCTCGACGGCGGGGAGCGGATCGCCGACGTGGCGTTCGACGGACGTGGCTGTGCCATCAGCCAGGCGTCGGGCAGCATCCTGACCGACGAACTGCGCGGGATGACCCTCGACGAGGTGAAGGGCCTCGATCCCGGCGAGCTGCTGCGCGGCCTGGGCGTCCCGATCGGCCCGGCACGCCTGAAGTGCGCGCTGCTCTCGTACAAGGTCCTGCAGGGCGCCGTCATCGGCTCGGAGGCTCGCTGGCCGGATGAGGCCGACCTCGCGGTGACCTCCGGCGAAGGAGGCGTGTCGCCGTGATCAGGCAGGTGGGCACCGACGACGCGATCCGTCTCGCCGGCGAGGGCGCCACCATCATCGACGTGCGCGAGCCGGCCGAATGGGCCGCCGGCCACATTCCGGAAGCGACGCTCGTGCCGGTCGGCGAGGTGGCGGAGAAGATCGCCGACGTGGTCCCTGATCGCGATGCGCCGATCCTGCTCCACTGCGCGGTCGGAGCGCGCTCCGCGCGCGCCGCCCAGACGCTCCTGTCGATGGGCTACACCAACGTTGTCTCGCTCCGCGAGGACATCCGCAAGTGGGCGGCCAGGGGCGGCAGCTGGGAGACGCCGCAGAGCGGCCTCAGTGACGCCCAACGGCGCCGCTACAACCGCCAGATGCTGATCCCCGAAGTGGGATTGGCCGGGCAGCAGAAGCTCGCGAAGTCGGGCGTGCTGGTCCTCGGCGCGGGTGGCCTCGGCTCACCGGCCGCCTTCTACCTCGCGGCGGCCGGAGTGGGCACCATCGGCCTGGTGGACGACGACGTGGTCGACGAGTCGAACCTCCAGCGCCAGATCCTCCACGCCACCGACCGGCTGGGAATGAAGAAGGTCGAATCCGCGCGGATCGCGCTGGCCGGCCTCAACCCGGAGGTCCGGGTCGTGACACACGACGAGCGGCTCGATCAGGGCAACGTGGATCGGCTGATCGCCGGTTACGACCTCGTCATCGACGGCACCGACAACTTCGACACTCGCTACATCCTCAACGACGCGGCGGTCAGGCTGCGCAAGCCGGTTGTGCACGGATCGGTGTACCGCTTCGACGGGCAGGTCACCACGTTCATCCCGTTCGAGGGGCCGTGCTATCGGTGCATGTACCCGACGATGCCGCCACCAGAGCTCGCGCCGGGCTGCGACGTGGCGGGCGTCCTGGGCGTCCTGCCGGGCCTGGTGGGGATGCTCCAGGCCACCGAGGCGCTGAAGCTGCTCCTGGGCGCCGGCGAGACACTCGCCGGGCGGCTGCTGATGATCGATGCGCTGAACACCGAGTTCAGCGAGGTCAAGGTCTGGCGCGACCCCGCCTGCCCGGCCTGCGGGGAAGGGTCGCAACTGTGAGCACCGTTCGCGTTCCGCCCGTTCTGCGCGACGCCGTGGGCGGCGCGCGCACCCTCGAGGCGACCGGCGAGACCGTCGCAGCGCTGCTCGAGGACCTGTTCGCACGCCACCCCGAGCTGCGCGACCGCGTCACCGAGAACGGCGCGCTGAGCCGCTTCGTGAACGTCTACGTCAACGATCGCGACTTCCGCTACCGCGACGGGCTAGAGACGCGCATCGCCGCGGACGACACGGTGATCCTGCTTCCCGCCATGGCGGGCGGCGCTCGCTGAGCCTCTCGGATCTCGTGACGCTCGCGGAGCGAGCGGGCGGGGCGCACGCCCACGCCGACATCGTCGATGCCATCGGGAACACGCCGATGGTCGAGCTGCCGCGCCTCGCACCGTCGCCATCGGTCCGGCTGTTCGCGAAGCTGGAAGGGGCGAACCCGACCGGATCGGTGAAGGACCGCATCGCGCGGTCGATGCTGATGGCGGCGCGGTCGTCCGGGGCGCTGCTGCCCGGTCAGACGATCCTCGAGCCTTCGTCGGGAAATACGGGGATCAGCCTGGCGATGATCGGGGCGCGGATGGGCCATCCCGTCCGGATCGTGATGCCGGACAACACGACCGTGGAACGCGCGCAGCTGCTCGGCGTCTTCGGCGCCGAGATCGTCTGGTCGCGGGGTGCCGAGGGGTCGAACGGCGCGATCCGGCTCGCGCAGTCGCTCGCGGCGGACGACGAGGCGCTGTTCATGCCGTACCAGTACGGCAACGAAGCCAACCCGGCCGCGCACGAGAAGGAGACCGGGCCTGAGATCCTGGCTGCGGTGCCGGACGTCGACGTGTTCGTGGCCGGGCTGGGCACCGGCGGGACGCTGACCGGCGTCGGCCGCTTCCTCAAGCGCGAGCGCCCTGGCGTCCGGGTCGTCGCCGCGGAGCCGCTTCCCGGTGAGCAGGTGCAGGGCCTGCGCTCACTCGACGAGGGCTTCGTGCCGCCCGTGCTGGACGAGTCTGTCCTCGACGACCGATACCTGGTGAGCAATCGTGACGCGCTCGTCGGCCTGCGCCGCCTCGCGCGCGACGAGGGCATCCTCGGCGGGCTCTCGAGCGGCGCCGCGGTCTCGGTGGGGCTGCGTGTCGCGGGGGAGCTGGAACGCGGCGCGGTCGTGATGCTGCTCGCTGACGGCGGCTGGAAATACCTGTCGGCAGGGCTGTGGGACACGGACGTCGACGAGCTCGAGCAACGGCTCGAGGGCTCCCTGCTGTGGTGACCGCCGCGACGACCCTGACGATCCCGCTGGCGCTGGTCGAGTCGATGATCGAGCACGCGCGGATGGAGCTCCCCAACGAAGCGTGCGGCGTCCTCTCCGGGTCACTCGCGGAAGGACGCGTGGTGGGCTTCCACCCCGCTCGGAACGTCGACGAGTCGCCGCTGCGCTACAACGTCGATGCCGACGACCTGGTCCGGATCACGTTCGAGATCGAGGATGGTGGAGCCGACCTCCTCGGCATCTTCCACTCGCACGTCGCGTCGCCCGCCGTCCCCTCGGACACCGATCGCCGGCAGGCCTTCTACCCGGATGCGTTCTACGTCCTCGTCAGCCTGACCGATACCGATAGCCCCGACCTTCGCGCGTGGCGCATCCGCGACGGCGATGTCTCAGAGGCGCCACTCACGATCGAGGAAGCGGCGCGTTAGGCTGATCGCATGACACTGCTCGCGCCCAGCTCCGCGCGGTTCTCGACTTCGGTCTACGCGGACCGGCTGCGCTCGGCGGCGCACGAGGCCGCACGGCGCGACGTCGCGGCACTGCTGATCACGCCCTCGCCGGACTACACGTACCTGCTCGGCTACGCCGCTCCGGCGCTGGAGCGGATCACCTGCCTGATCGTTCCCGCTGACGGCCGCCCGACGCTCGTCCTGCCACGCTTCGAGCAGCCGCTGGCGGTGGGCGAGCTCGGTGACCTCGCCGCGGAGCTCGATCTCGTCACCTGGGACGAGACGGACGATCCGTGTCGGCTGATCGCGCAGTCCGTTGGTGGTACGGCGAGGCGCGTCGCGGTCGAGGACCACATGGTCGCCCGCTTCGTCCTGCGCCTGCGCGCGGCCATGCGCGAAGCCGAGCTCGTCGAAGCGGGGCCGATGATGGCGGCGCTGCGCCGGCGCAAGCGCCCCGAGGAGATCGAGCGGCTTCGCGCAGCCGGCGAGGCCGCCGACGCGGCAATGCTGTCGATCACACGCGAGCGCTTCGTCGGACGCGCCGAGAGAGAGATTCACGCGCGCATCGCGGAGCTGCTCGTCGAGGCGGGACACGAACGTGCCGATCACGCCATCGTGGGCACGGGACCGAACAGCGCCAGCCCGCACCATGCGCCCGCGGATCGTCGCGTCGAGGTCGGGGATGCGATCGTCCTCGACATCGGCGGCACTCGCGACGGCTATCGCAGTGACACCACGCGCATGGCGTTCGCCGGCGAGCCGCCCGAGGAGTTCCTCGCGCTGTACCGCGTCCTTCAGGCCGCGCAGCAGAGCGCGTTCGAGGCGGTGCAACCGGGCATCGCTGCGCGCGACATCGACCGCGCGGCGCGCAGCGTGATCGAGGACGCCGGCTACGGCGACTGGTTCATCCATCGCACCGGCCACGGGATCGGCCTCGAAGGTCATGAGGAGCCGTACATCGTCGCGTCGAACGAGGAGCCCATCGAGGCCGGCGACGCCTTCTCCATCGAGCCGGGCATCTACATCGACGGCCGATGGGGCGCCCGCATCGAGGACATCGTGGTTTGTACCGATACGGGCGGGGACCGTCTCAATCGGTCCAGCCGGGAGCTCTACCTCGTCGAGTAGTCGCTAGCCGCGGAGATCGGCGGGCGACATGCGTCCGAGCTCGTCCCAGAGGTGGACGAGCGTCTCGAGCCCGGTCCGGTAGTTCTTCAGCGACAGCCACTCGTTCGGCGAGTGGGCGTTCTCGTCCGGCAGGCCGAAGCCGAGCAGGACGGTCTTCAGGCCGAGGATCGAGTCGAAGCTCGCGACGACGGGAATCGAGCCACCACCGCGCGTGAAGACCGGCGGCTTGCCGAAGGTCGCCTCGAGCGCGCGACCCGCGGCGCGCACCGCGGGATGGTCGAGCGGCGTCAGCGACGGCGCGCCGCCGTGAAGCCGCGTGACCTGCGCGCGCACGGTGGGTGGCGCGATCCGCTGCAGGTGCTCCTCGACGATGCGCGCGATCTCGCGGTGGTCCTGGTCGGGGACGAGGCGGCACGAGATCTTGGCGACGGCGAACGCGGGGATGATCGTCTTCGCGCCCTCTCCGGTGTAGCCGCCCCAGATGCCGTTCACGTCGAGCGTCGGCCGCACCCAGAGCCGCTCGAGCGTCGAGAACCCCTCCTCTCCGGCGAGCTGCGGTACGCCGGTGAGGGAGCGGAAGCCCTCGTCGTCGTGCGGCAGGCTGGCGATCGACCGTCGCTCGTCGTCGGACAGCGGCCGCACGGCGTCGTAGAAGCCCGGCACCGTTACGTGGCCTCGCTCGTCGTGCAGCGACGCCAGCATCCGCGCCAGCACCAGCGCCGGGTTCCCGACCGCCCCGCCGAACTGGCCGGAGTGCAGGTCCTGCGACGGCCCGCTGACCCGGAGCTCGAGGTAGGCCAGGCCGCGCATGCCGTGGCCGAGCGTCGGCACGCCCTCGGCGAACATCGACGTGTCGCTGACCACGGCGACATCGGCCCCCAGCAGGTCAGGGCGCGACTCGAGGAACGCGTCGAGGTGGTCCGAGCCGATCTCTTCCTCGCCCTCGAACAGGAAGCGCAGGTTGAGTGGCAGGCGTCCCTGGCCGCCGCGCAGGTAGGCCTCGGTGGCCTTGAGGTGCATGAACAGCTGCCCCTTGTCGTCCGCCGCGCCGCGCGCGTACAAGCGGTCACCTTCGTGCCGCGGCTCGAACGGCGGGCGCACCCACTCGTCGACGGGGTCCTCCGGCTGCACGTCGTAGTGGCAGTACACGAGGACGGTCGGGGCGTCAGGCGCGGCGTGCAGCCAGTCCGCAGTCACTATGGGGTGGAGTGGCGTCTCGTGGAGCTGGGCGTTCTCAGCGCCGATGCGCGTCAGCTCGTCCCGCACCCACTCGGCCGCCGCGCGCACCTTCTGGCGACGCGCCGGATCGGCCGATACCGACTCGATGCGCAGGAACTCGTCGAGCTGTCGCAGGTGCGCTTCGCCGCGGTTACGGAGAAACTGCGTGGCGTCGGCGGTGTCAGTGGCCGTAGGTGTCGTCATCGGCGTACCCACCCTGCGCAAGGCCGATGCCAGTCGCTCACGTGAAGGCGCCGGCCAGGAAGCCGAAGAACAGTGCGAGCGCGAGCACCGGAACGAACGCGCCGACGCGGAGGACGAGCGGCCAGCCGGGGCCGCCGCCGAACGCGTAGAGCGGGATGGTCACCGGGAAGCCCAGCACGCCCGCGCGCCACGCCAGCCGCCGTCGCCGGGACAGGTCGTCGCGTTCGCCGATGTCGAGCCAGTACGCGGCGATCATCAGGAATCCGCCGACGCAGGCCAGTGCGAAGAGCGTCCACGCCACCGGCAGCAGCATCGGACGCGATCCTATCAGCGGTCGGTCCGCTGCTATGGTGCGCCGATGGTCGAGCCGGCAGACGCGGACCGCGCCCGGGCGCGGCGCGTCGGTCCCAGGGCGCTCAGCGTCGGCGTGACCGAACGGTATCGGTTCTTGTGGGCCGCGAACCGACTGGTCATGAGCAGCCTATTCACGATCTCGAGCTCCGGCATCGACCGATGGCCCGATCCGCCGTTTCAGCTCGTCTGTAACCACCACAACGGCTTCGACCCGTTGATCGTCCTCGCGGCGACTCCGCTCCGCCCGCGGATCACGTGGTTCGGGCCGATCGAGCGCGATTTCAGACGCGGCTTCAAGAATCGCGTGATGGCGTACCACGGAGGAGTGATCCCGATCGACCCCGACAAGACCACCCTCCTCTCCGCCGCGCGGGCGGTGCGTCGCGTGTTCGACGCTCGCGGCGTGCTCGGCATCTTCGCCGAGGGGCGCGCGGCGCGGCGCGAGACGCAGCTTCAGCCCTTCGAGGAGGGCGCGACCTCCTTCGCCGTCCACGCCGGAGTGCCGATAGTGCCATGCGCCATCGTCCGGAGCAGCGAGCTGTGGCTCCGCAGGCGGGTCGAGGTCCGCTTCGGCGACCCGATCTCGACCAGCGGAGTCCGCGGGCGCGAGGCGGTGTCGCGACTCGAGCAACGTGTCATCGAGGCTCTCCGCGAGTTGCTGCCGCGCACCGAGCCGGCCTCACCGCGCACGTATCGGCCGATGCGCTGGCTGACCGACGTGCTCGGGTAGCCGCTCAACCGGCTGCGGTCGCTGCCAGTGACGGCGCCTCGCGCCGTCGAGGGTCTACTCGCGTCAGCAGCAGCGCGCTGCCGGCCAGGAAGACGACTGCGACGAGCATGGCGGCGCGTGGGCCCGCGCCGAATGAGACGGTGCGTCCGACCACGTCGAGGGCGACGCCGGCGACCGCCAGGAAGAGCGGCTCGGCCGCCGCAGTCCCCGCGTTCAGGATGCCCATGTATCGCCCCGCCGTCTCCTTGGGGATGACGTCGGTCATCAGCGCCCAATCGACCGAGAGGAACGCGCCGGTGCCGAGCCCGAACGGCACGAAGGCGGCAATCGCCAGCACCGGTGACGGCGCCACCGCCACGGCTGCCATGCCGAGCGCGGCAAGGCCGCAGCTCACGTAGATGATGGGCTTGCGGCCGACGCGGTCCGAGAGCCTGCCGCCCGGGATCGCCGCCGCCGCCGTCATGACGCCCACGATCAGCGTCCCCAGGAAGAGGACGCCTCCGGCCTCGGCCTGTGGCAGTCCGTGTGAGCGCTCGAAGTAGAAGAGGCCGAACGACGTTGACGCCACTGCGCCCAGGAAGAGCAACCGCACGCCCAGGAGCCACAGGACGTTCCGCTCTCCCAGGATGTCGAGCCCCCACGCCGACAGCGCGATTCGGGGCCATGGCCGTGTCCGCCGCGGGCCGGCCGATCCCTCGTTCACCGAGGTGACGAGCACGACCATGGTGAGGACCTCGATGACGCCGACCGCGATCGTCGTCAGGAACAGGTTGTCGAGCGCGAGGCCAAGTGAGCCGATCCCCACGCCCGCGATCTGGCCGAGCACGATCATGGCGCCCATCAGCCCACTCGCAAGGCCCACCTGCCGCGCCGGGACAAGGTCGGGAACGTAGCCCTGGAATGGGCCCTGCGCGAAGTTCGACGAGCACTGCAGGAGCACCAGGAAGGCGAGCAGCGACAGGTAGCTCTGCGACGACGCGATCCCGAGCAGAAAGACGACGTCCAGCAGCGCGCCGATGACGATGTACGGCTTCCGCCGTCCCCACCGCGACGTGGTGTTGTCGGAGATCACCCCGATGGTCGGCTGGACCAGGATCGCCGCGATGACAGCCACGGCATTCATGACGAAGAGGAGCGTCCCGGCGTGCGCGGGATCGATGTCGTCGACGCGGGCCGGCAGCACGATCTTGTTCAGGCTGCCCCAGATGGTGAGGATCCCGAACCAATAGACCGATAGCTTGAGCAGCTGCGACACCGGCAGCGTCCGGTCGCTCACCGTCACCTCAGCGAATCGCGCGTCGAGCGACGGTACTCCGCGCCCGTCTGCGTGCCTAGCTGCCGGCGGCACGTGCGCGGGATGCGCAGCTAGAATCGGCCCGTGATCGATCCCATCGCGGTGCGGCTCGGTCCCATCCAGATCCACTGGTACGGGATCGCGATCGCCACCGCAGCGCTGGCGGGCGCTCTGCTCGCGAGCGCAGAGGCTCGCCGCCGCGGCGAGAACCCCGACCACGCATGGGGACTGCTGCTCTGGACGCTCGTGTTCGGCATCGCCGGCGCGCGGCTATACCACGTCATCCACATGTGGAGCTACTACTCGCAGCACTTCGACCTGATCCCGCAGATCTGGCGCGGCGGTCTCGGCATCCCGGGTGCCATCGCCGCCGGGGCCGTGACCGTCTGGGTATACGCGCGAGTCAACCGCATCAGCCCGCTCCGCTGGCTCGACATCGCGGCACCTGCGATGTTGCTGGCGCAGGCCATCGGTCGATTCGGGAACTTCGTGAACCAGGAGCTCTACGGCCCGCCGACGACGCTGCCGTGGGGCATTCCCATCGATGCTGCTCATCAGATCCTGTACCCGAACGCTGCGCCCGGCACGCGCTTCCACCCGCTCTTCGCCTACGAGGCGCTGCTGAACCTGATCGGGATGGCGCTCATCCTCTACGTCGGGCGGCGGTTCGCTCGACGGCTGTACGACGGCGACATCGTGCTCCTGTACTTCGTGTGGTATGGCGCGGTCCGCAGCGGCCTCGAGTGGATGCGGACCGACAACTGGTTCATCGGTCCGCTGCCCGCCGCGGTGTGGCTCGGCGTGCTGGCGATGATCGGCGCGGCGGCGCTTCTGGTCCTGCGTCACGTCAAGGGGTGGGGGACACCGGGCGCGTGGCACGATCGTGAGGGCGCCATGCCGGGCGACGACACGGCGCCGGCGCCCGCCGAGCCGACGCGACAGCCCGGGTAGCGGGTGATCCTTCCCGACGTCACGGCGGCGGTGGGAGGGACGCCGCTCATCGCGCTCGACCGCCTCGCGGCGGGGATCCGGCCGCGGATCGTCGGCAAGCTCGAGAGCATGAACCCCGGCGGATCCGTCAAGGACCGCATCGCATTGCCGATGATCGAGGCCGCTGAGCGAGCCGGCCTTCTGCGACCCGGCGGGACGATCGTCGAGCCGACCAGCGGCAACACCGGCATCGGCTTGGCCATGGCGGCCGCGGTGAAGGGATATCGGTGCATCTTCGTGATGGCCGACAAGCAGTCCGAGGAGAAGCGCGCCCTGCTGCGCGCGTATGGCGCCGAGGTCGTGATCTGCCCCACCGACGTCCCGCCGGATGACGAGCGCAGCTACTACCGCGTCTCGGATCGGCTGGTGCGCGAGACTCCGGGCGGCTGGAAGCCCGACCAGTACTCAAACCCCGCCAATCCACAGGCGCATCACGAGACGACCGGTCCCGAGATCTGGGAGGCGACCGACGGGCGCGTGACGCACTTCGTGGTCGCGCTCGGGACGGGTGGGACGGTGACGGGGGTGAGCCGGTATCTCCGCGAGCGGCGAAGCGACGTGGTGATCGTTGGCGCCGATCCGGCCGGATCGGTCTACTCCGGGGAGGCGCCGCATCCGTATCTCACCGAGGGGATCGGCGAGGACTTCTGGCCCGCCACCTACGACCGCGACGCGTGTGACGTGATCGTGCGGGTCAGCGACCGCGACTCGATGCTGACCGCGCGCGCGGCGTCGGCATGCGAAGGCATCCTGCTGGGCGAGTCGTGCGGGACCGCGCTGTGGGCGGCGCTCCAGGTCGCCCGCGACCTCGACGATCCCGAGGCGCTCTTCGTGGTCATGCTGCCGGACTCCGGCCGGAACTACGTCGCGAAGCTCTTCAACGACGGCTGGCTGCGCGAGAAGAGGCTCGTGGGCGCCGAAGAGAACCCGCGGTCGTACGAGTGGCGCGCCACGCGCGCGCAGGTCGTCGTTCGAAGGTGACCGATGCCTCCCCCGCGGACGGCATCGTCGTTGACTCCGACGGCGTCGCTCGGTGCTGGTGGGGCGCCTCGGACACGCTTTACGTCGAGTACCACGACGCCGAGTGGGGCTTCCCGCAGGGCGACGACGACCGGCTGTTCGAGAAGCTGTGCCTGGAGGGGTTCCAGGCGGGTCTGAGCTGGCTGACCATCCTCCGCAAGCGCGCGACCTTTCGCGCGGCGTTCGACGTTTTCGACTTCCACCGGGTCGCCGCGTACGGCGCCGCGGAGGTCGAGCGGCTGATGGCCGATGCGGGGATCGTCCGCAATCGGCGCAAGATCGAGGCGACGATTGCCAACGCCGGCCGGGCCGTCGAGCTTGCGGACGAGTTCGGCTCGCTCGCGGCGTTCGTCTGGCGGTACGCCCCCGATCCCAAATCGAGGCCGGAGCGCATGACGCGGGACGTCCTGTCGTCGCTCACCTCGTCACCGGAATCGGTCGCGCTGAGCGGAGAGCTCAAGCGTCGCGGCTGGTCGATGATTGGTCCGACGACGGCCTATGCGTTCATGCAGGCCGTTGGCATCGTCAACGACCACCTCGACGGCTGCGCCGCTCGTGAGCCTGCACACGCGGCTCGAAGCGAATCTCGCGTGACAGAATTCTCTTCGTGACTGACGAGCGGATCGAGACGCGTCTCGTGCGCGCGGGGTGGGAGCCGGACGCCGAAACCGGAGCAGTTACCCCGCCGATCCAGATGTCGACCACCTTCAAGCAGGACGGCGTCGGCCGAACGCGCTCCGGATTCGAATACGGGCGCAGCGACAACCCCACGCGGCGCGCGCTCGAGGCGGCAATCGCCGAGCTCGAGGGCGCCCGGCACGGATTGGCGTTCGCATCCGGCCTCGCCGCGACCCAGAACCTGTTCTACCTGCTCTCGCCAGGCGAGCGGATCCTGATGATCGACGACGCGTACGGCGGGACCTATCGCCTCGCGCACGCCGTGTGGGAGCGGTACGGCATCGCGGTCGATTACGTCGACATGCGGGACGTGGATGCGGTCCGCGGTGCGGTCCGCGACGAGACGCGGATGGTCTGGATCGAGTCGCCAAGCAACCCGCTGCTGAAGGTCGTGGACGTGGAGGCGATCGCGCAGGTCGCGCGCGCGGCCGGTGCCCTGAGCGTGGTGGACGGCACGTTCACGTCGCCGTACCTCCAGCGTCCGCTCGAGCTCGGGGCCGATGTGGTCCTGCACTCCGCCACGAAGTTCATCGGCGGGCACAGCGACGTAATCGGCGGCCTCATCGCCACGAGCGACGAGGCGGTCGCCGAGCAGCTGCGGTTCCACCAGAACGCCGCCGGCGCCGTTCCGAGCCCGTTCGACTGCTGGCTGGTGCTGCGGGGGATGCGCACGCTCGCGCTTCGCATGGAGCGACAGTGCGCGAGCGCCGCACGAATCGCGAGGTGGCTCACCGGGCGCTCGGACGTAGCACGCGTCCACTACCCGGGCCTGGCGGATGGCCCGCCGCGCGAGCTCGTGGAACGCCAGATGCGCCTGCCGGGCGCGATCGTGAGCTTCGAGTTACGGGGCGGAGAGGACGCCGCCCGTCGGTTCGCGGGAGCGACGCGGATCTTCACGCTCGCCGAGTCGCTCGGCGCCGTCGAGTCGCTGATCGAGGTCCCCGCCGCCATGACGCACGCGTCGGTGGCCGAGTCGCCGCTGGCGGTCCCGGGTGGTCTGATCCGGCTGTCCGTCGGCATCGAGCATGTCGACGACCTGATCGGCGACCTGGAGGCCGCCTTCCGCTCCGCGTGACGAGCGCCGGCGACGGACCAGCGAGGCCGCCAGGGAGGCGGCCCGACAGGCCGCCCGATCTGGCCGACAGTGGTCCTACCGAGCTCATCGAGACCGATGAAGGCGGCTACGTCGAGCGCCTCGCCACCGGGACCGCCACTCTCCTGCTGATCTGGCTCATCGGCACCGGCGCCGGCAGCGCACTCCTGGCGTTCTGGGCCGTCGCGGCTGTCGCCTTCGGCAGGCGACTCGGCGCGGGCGATCTGTTCTCGGCGATCGGCTTCTACGTCGCGATCTACGGCGCCTCGGGGCCGGTGATCCTGTGGCTGACCGGGCGCGCCCAGGGCCATTCGTTCGGCTGGTTTCTGTTGACCGCGGCCAAGATCGGAGGCGTGATGGCAGCCAGCCTCATCGGACTGGGCGCGCTGGGCGCCCTCGTCTTCGGCGCGACGATCTCGAGCTCGGGGCTGCTCGCGGCCGCGATCCTCGCGGGCGGGACGCTGCTGCTGACGGTGGTGTGGTCACTCGCCACCTGGTCAGCCGACTGGTACATCGCCCGCGCCCGGGTGGAGCGCACGTGACCCGCGACTGACCTCGCGGCGCCTGCCCGCCTACGCCGTCGACGAGCGCACGATCGCAGC
Source organism: Candidatus Limnocylindria bacterium (assembly GCA_046262115.1). Classification (GTDB taxonomy): domain Bacteria; phylum Chloroflexota; class Limnocylindria; order QHBO01; family QHBO01; genus JBHENJ01. The sequence continues at coordinate 25,297 of JBHENJ010000015.1, forward strand.
CGTCTTTCTCAACCACAGCGCCGGATCGTTTCGATGGTAGGGATGCTCGGACGGCTCGATCGCGTCGAGGAAGCGGCGATAGATCAGCGCCTGCCGCGCGGCGGCGATGGGAGCGATCAGTTGAGCCGCCAGCGCGGGATCGGAGCCCGGCACCGCGGCTCGCCATGCCTCGTGCCAGTGGTCTCGTACGGCGGCGGCGTGCTCGCCCGGGACGCGCTCGAGGAACGCGGCCATGTCGAGCAACGGATGACCGACGCCGGAATCGCCCCAATCGAGCAGGATGAGCGAATCGCCATCTCCGCGGAAGTTGCCGCCGATGAAGTCGCCGTGCACGAGCGTGTCAGGGAGGCCGGTGGCAGCTAGCGCGGCCATGCGCGACGCGAGGTCGCGGAGGAACGCGGCTAGCGTCGCTCGGTTCTCTGCACCCACGTCGGATATGTCCCGGTCGAACAGGTCCGCGATGGCGGGGATCAGCTCGCCCGCGCGGAAGTCGGGCAGGCCGAGTCGGAGCAGTTCTTCCGCGCGACTGGTCCACTCTCGTTGAAGGGGAATCAGCACGTCCACCATCTCGAGCAGCCGCTCGAGCGATGTCTCGGCCTCGTACTGGTCTGTGCCGGGCACCTCGGCAAGGAGTGAGCGGCCGCCGCTGCGCGCGATCAGGGTCGGCACCGGGCCGCCCTGCAGCCGCTCGAGCAGCGCACCCTCGTGCGCGAAGAAGGACGGCACCACCTTGAGCCAGATCGCGCGCCCATCGGCCTCGAGCCGCCACAGGCTCGAGAGGTTCCACGTCCGGATCTGCTGCGCCGTCTCGACCGGACCAAACCCACCCTCGCGGAGCGCCGCTGCCGCCCACGCGAGATCGGTGCTCGGGCCGCCCGGCCGCGCCCATGGCTGACGCAGCGGGTGCTCGGCCAGCTTGCCATTCCATCGGGCGGCGACGACGGGCGCGGCTACCTCGGCGAGATAGGTGACCGATCCACCGAACGCCTCTTCGGCATCCACCTCGAGCAGGCGAAGGACGATGACGTCGACGCCGTACCGCTCTCGCGCGCCGCGCACGACGTCGTGCGCCTCCGGCCACCACGGCGCTTCGACCGGAAACGGTGGGAGTGCGCCGACGAGTGTGCCGTCCGGCGTCACCAGCACGAGCGTCACGAGCCTTCCGGCGGTGGACATGGGCGCAGCTGGCGCTCTAGAGCGTCGGCTTGACCACCATCAGGAACACAATGATCAGGACGAGTGCGCCGGTGACGATGCCGACGACGCGCGCGCGGGCGCTCACCGCACCGTATTCGGCCGAGTCGGCGCCGCTCGCCTCGAGCACGGCGAGCTGCCGCCGCAGGAGCGGCGTGTAGAATCCCAGCCCTACCACGATGACGGCGACATACAGCGCCAGAGCGGTCAGGATCCAGAACGTCGTCAGCGGGATCGAGCCCACGAAGACCATCGCCAGCCCCGTGGCGAGGAGCAGCGCGTAGGCCGGATTCGCGAATCGGTCGTCCAGGAACTTGATGCCGCGGAGCACGTGCGACAGGTGCGCAGCACCGTCCTGTGACGATGCCCGAGCGAGCCAGATCCCGTACGACGCGTTGAACCCGACGGCGATCGTCACGAGCAGGATATGAACGAACTTCAGGACGTCGTACAGGTCCACGGTTGTCTCCGGCGAAGGCCGACGCGGCGCGCTCTGTGCCTATCATCGGACGCCGACTCAAGCCCACGACTACGGGGGACCGATGCCGAGCCGATCTTCGGGTGGGTGGCTCGCCACGGCAGCCGCGGCCGCCCTTGTCCTCGCGGGCGTCATCGTCCTGATCGCCGTTGACCGCAGCGACGAGCCGGTGGGCCGGCGATCGCCGACCGCTTCTGCGGCCGACTCTCGACGGCCGGCCGCCACGAGCACGACGTCCGCATCGCTGTCACCGGACCCCATCCTGATCGCCGCGGGCGACATCGCGGACTGCGGCGTCACCGCGGACGAGGACACCGCGGCGCTGCTGGACGAGCTCCCGGGCACGGTGGCCGCGCTCGGCGACCTCGCCTATCCGTCAGGAACGCCGGACGAGTTCGCGAACTGCTACACCCCGAACTGGGGCCGGCACGCGGCCCGCACGCGCCCCGTTCCGGGCAACCACGACTACGAGACGCAGGGTGCAGCGGGGTACTTCGGCTACTTTGGGGCTGCCGCCGGCGATCTGACCCAGGGCTGGTACGCGTACGACGTCGGTCCTTGGCACGTCGTCGCGCTCAACTCGATCTGCGCCGCGGTCGGTGGATGCGGTGCGGGGGCGCCGCAGGAGCAATGGCTGCGCGCCGACCTCGCCGAGCACTCGGTGCGCTGCACGCTGGCGTACTGGCACCACCCGCGGTTCAGCTCGGCGCAGCACGGCAGCGACCCGGCCTACGACGCCTTCTGGCATGCGCTGTACGAGGCGGGCGCCGATGTCGTCATCGTCGGACACGATCACGTGTACGAGCGCTTCGCGCCCCAGACGCCCGCCGCTGCGCGCGACGACGCCGCGGGGATCCGCCAATTCACCGTCGGCACCGGTGGACGCAGCCATTACGAGTTCGGGTCACCGATCGCGAACAGCGAGCTGCGCGATAACACCAGCTTCGGCGTCCTCGCCCTGACGCTGCACGCGGCGAGTTACGAGTGGCAGTTCTTTCCGGCGGCCGGAGACACGTTCACCGATACGGGCAGCGACGACTGCTCGTAGGCGGCGCCGTCGGCATCGGCCTTGCGGCTAGGCGCGCACCTCCTGGCGGAGGAAGCTGGCATACGCCGCGGCGAAGAGCCCCGCCAGGACGCCGAACAGGACGACGACCTGCGGCCAGACGAGCAAGAGGCTCTGGTCGAGCGACAGCCGGGTCGGGATCTGCTGGCTCGCCTGGAGCAGCTCGCCGATCCCGGACGGGACGCCGAGCGTCGTCACGCCGGGGCTGAGGATGCCGGCCGATGCCTGCTGGTACAGCGTGTTCGGCGAGATCGACGAGAGCAGCTGCTGGAGCTGGGCGTTCGCCAGTTGTTCCGGCAGGCCGGCATCCGTACCGGCCGGCGAGAGGGCGCCGGCGACGATGCTCGCGACGAGCGCCCCGAACACGGTCAGGCCGAGCCACACGCCCAGCGCCACGAGCGCCGACGCGGCCGGGCGAGCGAGGACGACCGAGCAGAGCATCGCGAAAGCCAGCCAGATGCCGACGTACAGGATCGTCACGATCAGCCAGACGACCATCCGCACGACCTCGACCGGCGCCGGAACGATTCCCAGCCGCACCAGCCCCAGCCCCGCGACGAGCATCGTCAGCGCCACGACCGTCGTCGCTATCGCCAGCAGTCCCGCGGCGAACTTGCCGTTCACGACGTCGTCGCGATAGATCGGCTGTGAGAGCAGCCGCGGCAGCGTGCGCTGCGCGCGCTCGTCGTTGACGGCGTCGAACCCGAACCCGATGCCGAGCAGCGGCGCGAGGAATCCGACCAGCGCGGTGAACGACGGAATCGGGTCCTGGGCGTACGTGAACAGGGCGAGGAAGATCGCGGATGCGCCGCTGGCCTGCTCGGCGGCATCCCGGATCGCTCCGCTCGCCGCATACACAGGCGCGGTCGCCGCGAGGCCCAGGAGGACCACGAGCACCGCGAAACGGACGCTGGTCAGCGTCTCCGCCAGCTCCTTGCGCGCGACCACCTGCCAGCCCGGCCCGCGTCTGCGGAGGATCGTCGCGACGTCCGCTGCGGCGGTCATGCGGCGGCGGCCTCGCGCTGCGCGACGCGCCGATAGATCTCGTCGAGGTGGAGCGAGGGGTCGCCCGCGCTCGCGGCGAGCTCGTTCACCGTGCCTTCGGCCACGAGTCGACCGTGGGCGAAGATGCCGACCCGGTCGCAGGTCTGCTCTACCTGGGTGAGCAGATGGCTCGAGAGCAGGACAGCCACGCCGCGCTCACGCACCAGGCCGCCGATCAGCCCGAGCAGGTCGGTGACGCCCGTTGGGTCGACCGCGGCGGTCGGCTCGTCCAGGATCAACAGCGCCGGATCCTTCAGGAGCGCGTCCGCGATCCCGAGGCGCTGGAGCATGCCGCGCGAGTACGTATTCGATGACCGATCGGCGGAGTCCGCCAGGCCGACCGTGATGAGCAGCTCATCGATCTTCACCTCGGCGGCCTCGCGGTCGATGCCGTTCAGGTCGGCTGTGAAACGGAGGTTCTCGCGGCCGGTCAACCGACCGTAGAATCCCACGGCATCCGGCAGATAGCCGACCTGTCGCTTCACCTCGAGGGGGTGCCGCGCCGGGTCCATGCCCAGCACGCGCGCCTCACCCGAGGTCGGCTCCGTCAGGCCGAGCAGCATAAGGATCGTCGTCGTCTTGCCCGCGCCGTTCGGTCCCAGCAGCCCGTATATCTCGGACGGACGCACCTCGAAGGTGACGCCGTCGACGGCGCGCACCTCGCCGTAAGTCTTCGTCAGCGCGCGCGTGGCGACGAGCGGCTCGGGCCGCTCATCGACGGGCTGTTCGGTGGCCGCGGCCGTGGTGGCGGGCCGTCGTGTCGTGCGGCGGCTCGTCCGTCGCGTGGTCGGTGTGCGGTCAGCGGCGTCCATAGCGCCTGAAGATCCACGCCAGCCCGCCGATGACGGCAGCGATCAGCAACAGCCCGATGATCCCGGCGATCGGCGGCGTCTCGACCGTGACGCGCACGTCGAGCGACTCGTTCGCGCCCTCGGTGCTCGCACTGAGCGTCACGACGTAGTCGCCCGCGATCGCGTCCGATGACGGCGTGATCTGCGCCGTCGCCGTCACGCTCTCGTTGGGTCCCACCGTCTCGACCGTGGGCGTGTCGAACTCGACCGTCCAGTCGCTCGGTCCTGTGCCCGACAGCGCCACGTTCGTCAGCGGCGCGGTGCCGGAGTTCAGGACGGTGACCTGGAAGTCCTGCGTGCTGCCCGCGTTCGCCGTCGCGTTCAGGCGCTGGTCAGGCGTGGTCAGCTCCATCGCGACGCGCCCGGTGACCTCGATGCCGAGCTCCACCTCGGCGGTGCGTGTGCCGCCCCCGCCGACCGCGTCGACCACGATCGAGTACGGCCCGGCGCTCACGTCGACGGGGGGCGTTGCCTCGGCCGAGAGTGACTGGCGGCCTCCGGCGTCGACCGTGACGCTCGCCGCCGTCTCCTGCCCGGAAGGCTGAACCGAGACGTCCCATCCCGCCGGCCCTGTCCCCTGCAGGCTGAAGGTCAGCTGCTGGGGCGTGTCGTTGATGAGCGTCAGAGAGAAGCGGAAGGTCGAGGCGGCGTCGCCACGCAGCGACGGAAAGTCGGACGTGAGCGAGACTTCTCCTCCACCCCCGCCGATGACGGTCAGGTCGAGACGCAGCTCGACGGAATCGCCTCCGCCCGTCGCGGTGACCGTGATCCGCTGCGCACCCTCCGCCGCATCCTCGGGAACACGTACGTCGAGGGTGAGCTCGGGGGGCTCGTCCGGACGGACGATCACGCTGTGGACCTGGTTTCCGCCGCCACGCAGGGTGGCGGTCCATCCATCGGGCAGTCCTTCGACGGCGACGTCCGCACGCGTCGTCTCCTCGGCGCTCAGCGTCAATGGGAAGCTCGCGCTGACGCCGGGAGCGACTTCGACCGACGGATACGGCGTGGTGAGCTGAAGGCCTACCTGCGCCAGGGTGCTCGGGGGCACGACGAGCGCTGCGACCCAGAGCACCGGAAGCACCCTTGAGGCGGTCCGGATGGCGAACACGTCAATCTTCCTCCGGCTTCCGCGCGCCGATTGAGCCACTGTGGCGCGCGACGCGGCGCATGGTAGCGGTGATCGGGCAGACGGTCATCAATGCGCGGTCAAGATCGCTTTACCGCAGCGGCTTGACTGGTCATCAGGGCTCATCGATCCTTCACTGGACTGTGGGCGACCGCGACCAACCAGCCGCAACGACCTGCCCGCGCTGCGGCCACGAGGTCCCATCGCTGGACTTCTGCGTCCGCGACGGAACGCCGCTCCAGGGCACGGACGCCGAGCGGGGGACCGCCGGCGGTCGGCGTCAGGCGTATGCCGCCGCGCCCGATGAAGGCGCCACCTCGATCCGCATCGTCTCAACCCTCTTCCCACAGCTGCCACGCAGCGACATGGATACGTTCCGTTGGGCGTTGACGATCGGGCTGGCGGTGGTGATCGCGCTCTCGGTGATCGGGATGTATCCGGTCGCCCTCATTGCTGCGGCCGTCCTCGTCCCGCTGTTGATGGTCGTCTATCTGTACGACGTCGACGTCTACGAGGACGAGCCGATCCGGATCATCGCGCTGACCATGGCGTGGGGTGCTGTCGCCGGAGCGCTGGCGGGCGTCGCGATTCGGCTTCTCCTGCGCACCGACACGTCGCTGGCGCTCGCGCCTTCGATCGACGCGATCGCGACGCGCGGCGTCGTGATACCGCTGCTCGACGCGGCGCTGATGATCGCCGGGCCGCTCGTGCTGCTCCGCTACCGGAAGTTCAACGACGTCCTCGACGGCGTGACCTTCGGCGCGGCGTCGGCGGTGAGCTTCGTCGGCGCCCAGGCCCTGACCCACGCGCTCGATCTGTTCTCAGCGGGACTTCGACCGCCCGGCGACGCGCTGCCGTGGGTGGCACGGCTGGTGATTCTCGGAATTGCGCAGCCGACGCTCGCCGCGGGCGTGATCGGCGCAGCCAGCGGAGCCTTCTGGTTGCGCTACCGCGCGCCGGTGAAGGATCGCGGCGCCCTCGGCGTCCTGGGCAATCCCGTAGTCGCCACGGCGGTGGCAGCGATGACCCTCGTGACATCGGCGCTCGCGCAACTCATCCTCCCGCAGGCACTCTCGATGACGGCCGTGGCAATGCTGGCCGCAGCGGCACTGGTCTGGATGCGGCGCGTCATTCACGTCGGCCTCCTGGAAGAGGCAGCCGAGATCGAGATCGGCCCGGACATCACCTGCGCCAACTGCGGCCGGCCGACGCCATTTCACAGCTTCTGCGGCCGCTGCGGCGTCGCGCTGAGGGCGCTCCCCAAGCTCCGCCAGAAGCAGGCGGCCGCGGGGTCCGCGCCGGGTGACGCGTCGTGACGGCCGTCCAGCCACCCGCGTCGCCACCATCAGCGATCGGGCCGCCGCCGCCCGGCTACACGGTCTACCCGCAGTCATCGAACTGGCAGTACGAGGCGCCGGGGAACCGCCGCTCGGGCATGTCGGCGCGACGCGTGATCCTCATCTTCGCCGCGGTTCTGATCATCATCCTGGCGATTGGCACGCTGCTTGTCTTCGTGCTCCAGCCCAAGCCGGTGGAGCCGCAATGTCCCGACCCGGAGCAGGCGTGCGGGATACCCCCGCGGCCTCCGTCCGACGTTCCGGCGCTGGTCGCCGGCGACATCTGGTCGAGCGACGACCTCGCCTTCGGCTTCGAGTACGACGGGGAACTCTGGGAGATCGCGGCCGAGGACACGCGGTCTGTCGAGCTCGTCATCCCGACCCGGTCGGGCGACGTGACGTTCGCGCTCGACGGCGCGAGCGCCGCGGATGCCGCCCCGGACGCCTTAATGAATGACAGGGTCGATGCACTCAGCGAACGGATCCTGGGCCTCACCCCGGAGACGGACGCGGAGCTTCAGCCCCTCGGAGAGCCGATCGTCGGCTACATCGATGGCGTCGGCGGCGTCTACCGCGGGACACTCGACACGCCGCAGGGCCCCGGCGCCGACCTCGCCGTCGCGGTGCTCGCCGCGAGCGACGGCGAGATCTCGATCGTGGTGACCGTGATCACGCCGGAGGACCTGCGCGACGCGGCGTTCTCGATCGGCGACTCGATCCTCAACACGCTCCGCTGGCCGTCGGAGACGGAATGAGACTAAAGATGGTCGTCGCGCCCGCGCTCGTCATCGCCGTCGCCGCGACGTCCGGAGACGCCGCATTGGACCGGCGGCCTCCGGCGGGACTCGCTCCGGCGGTGGCGGCCGACGCGTCGATCGGCGCCACCAACGCCGCCGAGCGGATCGACTTCTCGCTCGTCCTGAACCTTCCCGGGCGTGCCGACCTCGAGCGCTACCTCGACGCGCTCGACGATCCTGCTGCGCCGGAGTACCGACAGTTCCTGAGTCCCGCGGCGTTCGGAGCCCGGTTCGGGCTGACCGATGCGGAGCTCGCCCGCGTCCGCGCGTGGCTGACGCGGGTAGGTATCACCGAGACGGCGAGCTATCCGCAGCGAACGGCGATCGCGGTGCGCAGCACCATCGGTGCGGTCAGTACGGTCTTCGGCATCCGCTTCCGGGACTATGTCGACCGGCCCAGCGGGCAAACGTTCCACGCCCCGGTGGGCGACAGTGTCGTCCCGCCCGAGATCGCGGACCTCGTCGACGGTGTCGCGGGGCTCACGAACCGTCCTCCCACGGTGTCGCACCCGCTCGGCCGCCGGACGTTCGCCGTCCCCGAGGGTGGCCTCGGGCCCACGGATCTGGCGGCCGCGTACGACATCCAGCCGCTCTACGATCTCGGGCTCCACGGAGAGGACCAGACCGTCGCCATCGTGTCGTTCGACACGTATCTCGACTCGGACATGGCGGCGTTCGACGAGGAGTTCGCGATCGACGGCCCGCCGGTGGAGCGCGTGGACGTCCAGGGCGGCGTGCCGGACTTCCCGGGTCAGGCAGCCGGCGAGGTCACTCTCGACATCACCGTTGTACGTGCCGTCGCGCCGCAGGCGCAGATCCTCAATTACGAAGCGCCGTACGAGGTCTCGCAGTCGAGCATCATCAATGCCATCGTCGCCGATGGTCGCGCGGACATCGTCACCGACAGCTACGGCGTCTGCTACGCGCCGGGGTACGTCTCGGACGACGACCGTCGTGACGGGCTTCAGGCGCTCGAAGCCGCGGTCTCGGCGGGGATCAGCGTCCTGGTGGCGAGCGGTGACTGGGGCGCCTACGACTGCTGGACGTTCGACCCGAGCGACCATCGGCTGAGCGTCGACTGGCCGTCGAGCACGCAGTACACCCTCGCGGTGGGTGGGACATATCTGTCCGTCCGCGAGGACGGGACGTACCTGAGCGAGGCCGGCTGGGAGGACTACCTCGAGGTCGGTGGGACCGGCGGCGGGCTCAACCCGCTCGAGCCGCGCCCGGACTGGCAGCACGGCCCGGGCGTGGACAACGAGCACTCGAACGGCATGCGGCAGAGCCCGGACGTCGCCGCCGCGGCCGATACGGACAGCGGCTACACGGTGTACTTCACGGATCCCTTCAGCGGCGAGAGCGGGTTCAGCCAGTTCGGTGGCACGAGCGCGTCATCACCGTTCTGGGCTGGGTCGCTGGCGCTCATTCAGCAGCTTGCCGAGCGCGATGGCGTCCGTCCGCTGGGCTTCGTCAACCCGATGCTCTACGACCTCGCGGAGAGCGAGCCGCCGAACACGATCTTCCACGACGTCACGCGCGGCGGGAACCTGTTCCACAACGCGACGCCCGGCTGGGACTACGCTACCGGGCTCGGGTCACCCGACGTCGCGCTGCTCGGCCGCGCGGTCGTGGATTACCTAGCCGCGCCCCGCTGATCCCGTGGGCATCGGCGCGGCTGCTGCCCGATACACTGAGCGTCGTGCCGCGCATTCACTTCGTCGACGTCACCAACCGGGACGGTGTCCAGACCGCCCGCATCAAGCTCTCCAAGTTCCAGAAGACGATGCTGAACTGGTACCTCGGCCGGCTCGGCGTCCACCAGAGCGAGATCGGGTTCCCGTACACGCCGCACGAGCGAAACTACATCCGCGCCAACCTCGCGCTGTCCGCAGAAGGCGCCATGGGCAATCTCGTCCTCGAGGGCTGGTGCCCGGCGCAGGCGAACTTCGTGGAGGACGCGCTCGCGATCGGGGTCCGTGACTTCAACCTCTCGCTGTCGACCTCGGACCAGATGATCCAGGGCAAGTTCCGGGGCCGGCTGACGCGCGACGACGTCGTGCGCCAGACCGTCGAGGCGGTCGAGGCCGCCGTGGCGGGGCAGGCTCGCACCGTCGCGGTGAACGCCGAGGACGCCTCGAAGACCGATGACGGTTTCCTGCGTGAGTTCGCGACGGCCGCGAGAGATGCCGGCGCGATGCGCTTCCGCTACTGCGACACGCTGGGTGGGGACTCGCCATCGGTCATCCAGGACCGCATCGCCCGCCTGGCCGCCGACATCGGGCTGCCGATCGAGCTGCACTGCCACAATGATCTCGGCATGGCGGTCGCGAACTCGATCGCGGGCGCGCAGGGGGCGCTGGCCGCGGGCCAGGACGCGTGGATCAACACCTGCGTCAACGGCGTCGGCGAGCGTGCCGGCAATGCCGACCTCGCGTCGTCCATCCTGGCGGTGAAGTTCGGCCACGGGCTGGCCGGGCGGATCGAGGTCGGCGACGAGCTGGACCTCACCGTTCTCTTCCGGCTGGGCCGGTATGTCGCGCGGGCGTTCCACATGCCCGTTCCGCTGAACCAGGTCGCCATCGGTCAGAACGCCTTCAGCCACGAGTCGGGGATCCATGCCGACGGGGCGATCAAGGACCGCCACAGCTACGAGCTGTACGACCTCGAGGTGGTGGGCCGCGATGCCTGGAAGCCGGACCTGTTCGACGAGCAGGCACAGCGCGTCATCCTCACCTGGGAGTACGGAGGCGTCGCGGGGTTGCGCTACGTCTACGAGCAGCTGGGGATCGAGTTCGAGTCCGAGGACGACGCGCGCGACTGCCTGATGCTCGTCCAGTACGCCAACGCGCAGAACCAGCTGCCGCTCACCGACGACGAGCTGCGCTTCATCGCGAGGTACCCCGTGGAGGTGCGCGAGATCCTGACCGTCCAGCCTCGTCCGCTATCGAAGCCGGCCGAGCTGCGTGTGCCGCCGTCCGATGCGGAGCGCCGCGGCGTCGCCGCGGAGCTCGAGCCGAAGCCGATGGAGATGCCTGCCGACCGGACGCTTCAGCGTACCTAGCCCGAGATCAGCCTCGCGATCTGGGCCATGTGGTCGGCATCCTCGCCGGCGCCGTGCGACTCGTACAGCTCCACCGTCATCGGACCCTGCTCGCCGTGCCGCCCGGTGCGACGCCAGCCCGCGTCGTCGAGCGAGGCGAGCAGCGCGACGTGCTCGCTGCGGACACGCTGGAAGCGGTCGAGCTCGGCTGCGAGGTCACGCTCGATGTAGCGTCCCGTGCGTGCTAGCTCGTCCTGGTCGTAGCCGGGGAGGTGGGGATCGTCCTCTTCGAGCATCCTCTGCACACGCTCCCGCGCGCGCTCGTCGCTGTCGGCAAGGTGTGCCACGACCTCGACGACGGCCCACTCACCCTCCGCCGGGCGCCGGCCAGCATCGGCCTCCGTAAGGCCGCGACACAGCGCGCGGAGCACCATGGGAGCGGCCCTCAGCGCCTTCAGGATCTCCTTACGGGAGTCGTACATCGCCACCTCCCCGTGGTTGCGTCAGCAGCAGCCTCCGCAACAACAGCAGTCGCAATCGCAGCCGTCGGTCCGTCTCGCCATGGGTCGTCACCTCCCCTCGGGTCGGAGTGGGCAGCCTAGCAGCGGGAGCAGGCGGCCCTGACCGGAAAGATGCCGAGGATGAAGGCCCGGCAGCGCGCCGCCGCATCGCGGGCCGCACGGGCGAGGAGTCGTTCGGCGAGATCGCGGCTTCAGCTCGTTCTGCCGTTCTCGCGCAAGGAACTCGGTCTGGAACATCTCCTCACGGTAACGGGCATATCGATAACTGTCAATATTGACCGACATAGATATAATCGCCCACGTGCGATCCAGTGATCCCCAGGTTCAGCTGCTTCAGGCTCTCGCCGATCCGACGCGGCTCGAGATCGTCCGAGAGCTGGCGCGCAACGACGGCGTCTGCGCGTGCGACTTCACCGACTGCTGCAGCGTCGCGCAGCCCACCATCTCGCACCATCTGAAGGTGCTGCGCGAAGCCGGCGTCGTCACGACCGAGCGGCGCGGGAACCAGATCTATTACTCACTGTCGAAGGACCTGCCCGACCGTTTCGCCTCGGTCGGCGCGAGCCTGAGCGGGCTCGTGACACTCGGTTCGGTCCCAGCGCAGACGTCGTGAGCTCGCCGCGGCTTCGCGGGTCTTCGGTGCGATCGGACGACAGGCTGACCGGTGTGGCCCAGCTAAGCTAGCGCTACCTCGTCGGCGGTCTCGCGGAGATCCACGGAGCAGGCAGGCACATGCAGTCAGGTCGCGCGGAGCACGACCGCCTCAGCCTCCGCGGAGACTGGGCCTTCGAGCTGGATCCGGGCGGCGAGCTGTCGATCGAGTCACTGCGTCCGACGCGTACCATCCGGGTCCCGCTGCCGTGGCAGGCGGCGTTCCCGGAGCTGCGGCGGTACAGCGGTTATGCGTGGTACCAGCGAGTTGTGGATCTGCCGCCGGGATTCGCCCGCGATCACGCCCGCCTCCGGTTCGGCGCCGTCGACTACTGGTGCCAGGTCTTTGTCAACGGCACCCTCGTGGGCGAGCACGAAGGCGGGTACACGCCATTCGACTTTCCCGTCGGTCGCCAGCTCCGATCCGGGCCGAACACGATCACCGTGCGCGTCTTCGACGCCGTTCAGGACGCGATCGTGCTGCAACGGTGGCCGGACTTCCAGGCACAGATGAACGCCGCCTCGAGCGGCCCGCCATTCGACCCCCAGCACATCCCGCACGGCAAGCAGGAGGTGTATGTCAACGTCGGCGGCATCTGGCAGGACGTCACTCTGACCGCGGGATCCATGACGCGTTTCGCGTCCGTCCACGTCACTCCTCTAGTCGAAGCTGGGGCCGCGAGCGTTGACGTTCGACTTGCGGGCGAGCTCGACCGGATCGACGGCGTGCTCGTGGTCAGCATCTTCGGAGCCGATCGCGCCACCCCCGTTGCGAGCGCGCAGCTGCGGCTATCGGCCGGCGCCTCGCGGTACGAAACGCTGATCGAGATCCCGAAGCCGCACCCCTGGTCGGTCGACGACCCGTTCCTGTACCTGGCGCGCGCAACGCTGCGACTGCGGGACGGAAATGTCGAGACGTCTGTGCGCTTCGGAATGCGATCGTTCCGTGCGCGTGATGGGCAGTTTCTCCTCAACGACGAACCGTTCTATCTGATAGCCGCGCTGGATCAGGATCTGTATCCGGAGACGATCTTCACGGTGCCGTCGGTGGCGTACCTCCGCGATGAGTTCCGCATGGCGAAAGAGCTGGGTTTCAACTGTCTGCGCTGCCACCTGAAGGTGCCCGATCCGGTCTACCTCGATATCGCCGATGAGGTCGGGCTCCTGGTCTGGGCGGAGCTACCGTCATGGCGCACCTTCTGGCCGAAGGGAACCGTGCATCCGCATCAGCTCGACATGCCGGGCCCGCTGCGTGAGCGCGTCGAAGCGACGCTGGACGCCATGATCGACCGGGACTTCAACCACCCATCGCTCGTGGCGCGCACTCTCGTCAACGAGGACTGGGGGACTGCGTTGTCGCTTTCGTCAGACGATCGGCGCTGGCTGGCAGACCTGTACGACCGCTGCAAGCGCGCCGATCCGACGCGGCTCGTGGTCGACAACTCGGCGTGTGGGGCACCGTGGGGCCCGAACTTCCATGTGAAGAGCGATGTGGACGACTTCCACCTGTACGCCGGAATCCCCGATCAGCTTCAGGCTTTCGAGCGCGCAATCGACGAGCTCGCCTTACGGCCGTTGTGGACCTTCAGCGCGCACGGCGATGCGACTCGCACCGGCAATGAGCCGATCGTTCTCTCCGAGTTCGGGAGTTGGGGGCTTCCGTCGCTCGCATCGCTTCACTCCGATGATGGTAAGCACCCAGCGTGGCTCCAGATCGGTCCGTGGGGCTCCGGGTGGGAGGTCGAGCCCGGTTGGCCGTCCGGAGCCGCTGAACGATTCGAGCGTTACGGGCTTGATGCCATCTGGGCGGACTTCGAGACGTTCAGCACCGCAACCCAGCGCCACCAGTACTCCGCGCTGAAGCTCCAGATCGAGACCGTCCGACGCCAGCGATCGCTGGCCGGCTATGTCGTGACCCAACTGGCGGACAGTTACTGGGAGAGCAACGGTCTGATCGATTTCACGCGTCGTCCGAAGGCGTGTCACGCCGCCTATGCCGTCCTCAACAGCCCCACCGTGGTCATCGGCGTCCCTCACCGTCGCGCTCTCATGGCCGGAGACGGCGCCGTTGTCGACGTGCATATCAGTCACTACGCGCAGCAATCGCGCGAGCCCATGACGCTGCGTTGGCGCCTGGGCGACGCGGCTGGTGGCGACATACCGATCGAACCCATCGCCCCGGGAGCGACCGTGCCTTGCGCCACGCTCCGGTTCCGCGCGCCTGAAGTCACGACTCCCGAGACGACGGACCTACAGCTCTACGTATATGCACACGATGGCGCCGAGTTGGCTCGGAGCACAGTCGAGCTGGCTCTCTATCCGTTGGGTACAGGGCCCCGTTGGAACGGCTTGGTCGCGCATATCGATGGCGCTGCCGCCGAGCCGCTCTGGGCCGAGGATCGTGGCCAGAACGAGATTTCACGCGCCGAGATGGTCGAGAGCCAGACGGAGCCGATCGTGTCACAGCCGAGCCTGGAACAGGCGTGGTCGGAACGGCAGAAGCCCGCATGGGGCGGTCGGAGCGCGCTTGGCAGCCGGATGCGCGCGGTGGGGTACCGGGTCACTGACCGTCTCACGCCGGACGTCGGCCTCGCCGTCACGAGCGCTCCGACGCCGGAGCTGCTGGAGTGGGTGCGCCGCGGCGGCGACCTGCTCTTTCTGAGTGAGGGGAATAGTCCCTTCTTCTGGGCGCAGGCACGCTCAGGCGTCTACGGAGGATCCTGGATCAGTGCGTTCAATTGGGCTCGTCCCGATGTCCACGCGCGGCTGTCCGTCTCGAACCCGCTCGGGCTGCCCTACGCGCGGGTCATGCCGCAGCACACGGTGCTGGGTCTTCCGCTCGAGGATGGTGGCATCCACGACGACATCCTCGCCGGCATGGTCATCGGTTGGGTACGACATCCCGGTGCACACACCGTTCGATTCCAGTACGGGCGCGGGAGGGTCGTGATGACGACGTTTCGCCTCGCGGCGAACGTGGCGGACGACGCGATCGCCACGCTCATGCTGCACGACCTCGTTGACCATCTCGCTTCGAGCGATTGCCGGCCGACGCTCACGGCCAACTATTGAATCCGCGCTTGCCGGCGGTATCCTCATAGCCCAGCCGCCCGGCTGGTCGAGCCTCCAGGCCGTGCCGGACAAGGGGAGCATGGCGAACGCGCCCGCGACCGCAGCGACCGCTCGACGCGCTTCTATCGGCGCGCTAGCCGCAACCACCCAGCCGCGATGGCGCCGCAACCGCGACACGGTCGCCGGTTGGGTGTTTCTCACGCCCTTCCTGGTCTTCTACCTCGTCTTCCTGATCTACCCCGTGTTCCAGGGCTTCTGGATCAGCCTGCACCACTGGGAGCTCGTCGGGACCGACATCCGCTGGATCGGATTCGAGAACTATCGACGCCTGCTGGGAGACGAGACCTTTTGGAGCTCGCTGGCGCACACAGGGTACTTCGTGCTGCTCACGGGTCCCGTCCTGATCTTTTTCGCGCTGGTCCTCGCGCTCCTGCTGAATCGCGCCATGCGCGGGATCGGGCTGTGGCGGACGTTCCTGTATCTGCCGGTCGTCTTCTCGGTCTCCGTCCTCACCACCATCTGGCTCAAGCTCTACGACCCGAACTACGGCCTTTTGGCCGCGCTGTGGAGCGCGCTCGGCCTCGAACCGATCCACTGGCTGCAGTCCTACGAGCTCGCGATGCCCGCCGTGGCCATCGCCTCCATCTGGTGGAGCGTCGGCACCGCCATGGTGATCTTCCTCGCGGGCCTCCAGGACATCCATCCCTCGCTCTACGAGGCCGCTCGGATCGATGGCGCCGGGCGTTGGGCGCTCTTCCGCTACATCACCGTCCCAGGCCTCCGTCGTACCTTCACCTTCGTGGTCATCATCCAGGTCATCGGTCTCATGCAGGTCTTCGGCCAGGTGTTCAACATGACGCGTGGCGGCCCGACCGGGACGACGCGGACCCTGGTGATGCACATCTACGAGACCGCATTCCGCGACTGGCAGCTCGGCTATGGCTCGGCGATGTCGTTCGTGCTGTTCGGCATCCTGTTCGTGCTCTCGCTTATCCAGTTGCGCTTCTTCGTGAGGAGCGACAAGTGACTGCCGTCAAGGCGACGCCCCTGGCCGGAAGCTTCAAGACGCCGCGCCGGCAGCCTCGCGACCTCGGTCCCGCGATCGTCCTCGCGCTCTTCGCCATCGTCTGGATCATCCCGGTCGTGTGGACCCTGTCGGTTTCGCTCAAGCCCGAGGAGGTCCTGCGGCGCGACACAGGCGGATTGCTGCCGGTGCCGTTCACCATCGAGAACTACGAGACCGTACTGAGCTCGAGCCGAATCCCGCGCTGGTTCTTCAACAGCGTTCTCGTATCCGTGCTGCACACCGGGCTGCTGCTCGCCGTGAGCGCCATGGCGGCATACGCCTTCGCCCGCGTCCCGTTCCGAGGCAAGTCGGTCGTTTTCGCCATCGTGCTTGCCGGGCTGATGGTTCCGGGGCAGGTCACCTTCATACCCGTGTACCTGATGATCGCGGGCCTCGATTGGGACAACACGTATCAGGCCCTCATTCTGCCCGGCATCGCCACGCCGTTCGGGGTTTTCCTCCTCACGCAGTTCTTCCGCGCCATCCCCATGGAGATCGAGGAGGCGGCCACCATCGATGGCGCGAGCCGGCTGACCGTGCTGGTCCGCATCATCCTGCCGCTCTCCGTCCCTGCGCTCGTGACGCTCGGCCTCTTCACCTACCTCGGTATTTGGAATGACTTCCTGTGGCCGCTCATCGCCGCGACCAGGCCCGAGATGCAGACCATCACGGTCGGCCTGCCCCAACTTGTCGGGAACTGGGGGCCCGTGCAGTTCCTCGGACCGACCATGGCCGCCTCGTGGGTGGCGGCGGTGCCGGTGGTGATCATCTTCCTGATCTTCCAGAAGCGCCTGATTCGCGGCATCACACTGGGAGAGACCGGCTGAGCCCATGCGCCACTCGCCAACAGCCAATCACACCAGCTAGGAGGCGAACCGATGACTCGTGGTACACCCCGTCTGCTCGTGGCCTTCGCCGCGCTGACGATCGTCCTCGCCGCATGCGGTGACGGGAACGCCAGCCCAAGCCCCGACGGCAGCGGCGCGGCGGGTGACGAGGCGGTGACGCTCAGCTTCCACCGATTCTTCGGAGATTGCGCCGAGGACTACGCCGATGTCACCGACCCGGCCGAGGGTGAAGGCGAGTGCGGCATCATTCAAGTCCTCACGAACCAGTGGAACGCAGAGCATCCGGAGGCGCAGATCGAGACGGTCGTCACCGAGCACGACCAGCACTATCAGCGGCTGACGGCCGGGATCGCGGCCGGTGAGCCACCCGATATCGTGATCGTTCACGGGCGTCTGCTCCCGAACTTTGCCTCCCGCGGACTCCTGACGCCACTCGACGACCTGTTCGCCGACGCGGGCATCGATGTCGACGACTTCCTGCCGACGGCCCGCGAACACGCTTCGTGGGAAGACACGCTGTATGCCCTGCCGTTCGACCTGCAGACGATCCTGTGGCACATCAACGTCGATATGTGGGACGAGGCGGGGCTGGTCGACGGAGGGGTACCGCAGATCCCACAGAGCCGCGACGAGTTCCTCGAGGCCGCCGAACAATTCACCGAGGCCACCGGGCAGCCATTTATCACCGCGCAGATGGATGGATTCATCGGCACCCATTGGACGACCGATGCATTCGTGTGGCAGCAGGGTGGTGAGCTCTTCCGCGAGGAGGAGGGCCAGATGCGCGCAAACGTCGACACTCCCGAGATGCGAGAAGCGGTCCAGTTCATGCTGGACCTCTTCGACGCCGGGTACGCGCCGAACAACGCGGACTACGGCGCAGCCGAGTCGGCCTTCCTCAACGGAGAGGCCGGCAGCCTGATCAACGGCACCTGGGCGGTCGGCATCTACGATCCGCAGGTATCAGGCGGCGAGGCCGCATTCCAGAACTACTACGTTGCGCCGTTCCCCCAGTTGTTCGGAGAGCCCGCGGCGTGGTCCGATTCGCACACCTGGGCCATCCCTACACGTGAGAGTCCGGATCCGGCCAAGACGGCCGCCGCCGTGCAGTTCCTGAAGTTCCTCAACGACAACCAGCAGCAGTGGGTTCGCACCGGGCACCTGACGGTACGGCAGTCGGTCCTCGACAGCCCGGAGTTCGCCGAGCTGCCACACCGCGACGAGTACGGCGCGGCGGCCGAGCTGCTCCGGACGGAGCCACGGATCCGTCAGATTGAGGCCTTCCGGACCATCATGAACGAGGAGCTGGTCGCGATCTACCTGGGTCAGAAGACGCTCGACGACGGCCTCGCGAGCGCACAGGAGCGCATCGACGAGGCGCTGCGTCTGGCGGGCTTCTAGGACCGCGAGGATATGGCGGCGAAGGGGTGAACGCCCCGACGCCGCCAGCCGTCAGGTAGGGCGAAGCGGCCGTGATCAAGTTCGGCATCTTGGCCTGCCCTCAGTACACCGACTGGCCGGCTCTCAAGGCGGTCGGCACACGCGTCGAAGAGCTGGGCTACGACGCCCTCTGGACCTGGGATCACCTGTATCCGATCTGGGGCGACCCCGCGGGGCCCAGCTTCGAGGGCTACCTCACCGTCTCCGCGTGGGCCAGGTTGACCCGTCGCGTCCGCATTGGGCTGATGGTCGGCGCGAACACCTTCCGCAATCCGGCGGTGGTGGCGAAGATGGCCACGACGCTCGACCATATCAGCGGCGGGCGTGCCGTGCTGGGACTCGGCGCCGCGTGGTTCGAAACGGAGCACTTGGCCTTCGGGATCGAGTTCCCCGGCATCGGCGAGCGGCTCGATCGCCTCGACGAGGCCGCCGCGCTGATTCGCGCGATGCTCGACGGGTCGGAGGCATCGGCGCGCGGCCGCTTCTACCGCGCTCAAGGCGTCCGCAACGACCCGCCACCGCTCCAGGCGCGGCTCCCGATCCTGATCGGCGGCGGGGGTGAGCGCAAGACGCTCAAGACCGTGGCCCGGTACGCCGACATGTGCAACATCGGTGGCAGCGTCGACGAGGTGCGCCACAAGGATACGGTGCTGCGTCGGTGGTGCCGGGAGCTCGGTCGGGACGAGGCGGCGATTGAGCGCACCACCAAGGGCGATGTGCTGGTGATCAGAGATTCGGTGGACGAGGCGAGGCGCGTGGCGGCCGCGATTGGCCGACACAACGGCGGCTGGGAAGGGCCGGAGATCGTCGGTCCGCCGGATCTGATCGCGGAGCGGCTGGCGGGCTTCGTCGAGATCGGGTTCCGCCATTTCTATTTCGATCTGCCGGCTCCGTACGACGACGAAACGCTCGTCCGACTGATTCGCGAAGTGAAGCCGATGCTCGAGGCGACGCCCACCGCCCGGATTCAGACCTCGTAAGCCTTCAGCGGCTCGGCGACCTCGGTGGGTCCGTCGAACGCCGCCCGAGCCTCCCCGCACGCCCACGCTCCGCGGTCCGCCACCGGGAGGTGTGTCAGCACGAGGCGGTGCGCTCGCGCCTCTTGGGCCATGGCTCCCGCTTCGTTGGGGGTGAGATGTCCGCGAGCGTCGACCAGGTCGTCGGCGGCGGACCGAAGGGTTGCCTCGCACAGGAAGAGGTCGGCCGCCTCTGCCAGCGCGACGAGCTCGCCACACGGACCGGAATCCGCCGAGTAGGCCAGTGTCCCTGACCCATCCGCGACCCGGAAGCCCCAGGTCGGGACGTAGTGCTGCGTCGGCATCGGCCGCACGGAAAGGGAGTCGAACCGCAGTTCGCCGCTCCCGTCGTGCTCGCGGATGGCGAACGTCTTGTCGAAGAACGCCGTATCCCCCGCGGCGCGCGCCAGGTCCGCCGCCTGGTCGCTCGAGCCCGGTGGCATGACGACGTCCAGCTTCCGGGCGGGCGGATGCAGCCACGGGAAGGTATGCCGCAGCGTGACCAGGTCGAGGACGTGATCGGTGTGCATGTGACTGATCACGACGGCGCTCAGCGTCCCGGCGGTGCCTGTCCGCAGCAGCTGCGCCACCACCCCGGGGCCGATGTCGAAGAGCAGGCGTGTCGCGCCGGCCTCGACGATGTAACCGGCACACGCCTCGCCCGGGTTCGGCACGGCGGGGCTGCGGCCGAGGACGGTGAGCCGCATCGGCTCAGCGGTCGCCGATGGGGACGTACTCCCGAGCCGGCTCGCCGGTGTACACCTGCCGAGGTCGGCCGATCTTGGTCTCGGGGTCCTCGATCATCTCCTTCCACTGGGCGATCCAGCCCGGCAGACGGCCGATCGCGAACAGCGCGGTGAACATCGTCTTGGGGAACCCGATCGCCCGGTAGATCAGGCCGCTGTAGAAGTCGACGTTGGGGTAGAGCCTCCGTTCGACGAAGTAGTCATCGTGGAGCGCCACGTCCTCGAGGCGCTGTGCCACGTCGAACAGCGCATCGTCCGCTCCGACCGAACGGATGACACGGTCCGCGGTGGCCTTGATGAGCGTCGCGCGCGGGTCGAAGTTGCGGTACACCGGATGGCCGAAGCCGGGGAGGCGGAAGCGGTCCTCGGGGTCCTTGGCGCGCTCGACCCACTTGCGGACGTCACCGCCATCCGCGCCGATCCGCTCGAGCGTGTTGATCACCGCCTCGTTCGCGCCGCCGTGCAGCGGCCCCCACAGGGCGTCCATGCCGGCACTGATGCAGCAGTAGAGGTTGGCGCGGCTGCTGCCGACCATGCGGACCGTCGACGCCGAGCAGTTCTGCTCGTGATCGGCGTGCATGATCAGGAGCTGCTCGAGCGCGGTCGAGACCGCCGGGTTGACCTCGTACGGCTCCGCCGGCACCGCGAACATCATGTTCACGAAATTCGCGACGTAGCTGAGATCGTTGCGCGGATAGACGTACGGCTGGCCGATGCTCTTCTTGTAGGCCCATGCCGCCAGCGTCGGCACCTTGGCCAGCAGCCGCATGATCGTGATCTCGACGGCCTTTGGGTTCAGGATGTCGTGGCTGTCCTGGTAGAACGTCGACAGGCCCACCGTTCCGGCGGCGAGCACCGCCATGGGGTGGGCGTCGTACGGGAAGCTGTCGAAGAACCGCCGCATCTCCTCGTGGATCAGCGTGTGGTGGACGACGTTGTCGGTGAACTCGTCGAGCTCGGCGCGCGTGGGCAGATGACCGTGGATGAGCAGGTAGGCGACTTCGAGGAACGTCGAACGCTCCGCCAGCTGGTCGATCGGGTAGCCGCGGTAGCGCAGCACGCCCTCCTCGCCGTCGAGGAACGTGATCGCCGAGGTCGTGGAGGCGGTGTTCTTGAAGCCGATGTCGAGCGTCACCAGCCCCATCGCCTTACGAAGGCCCGATATGTCGATGGCGCTGTCGCCCTCGCGACTCGAGACGACGGGAAGGTCGACGCTCCGATCGCCGACGATCAGCCGCACGCGGTCAGCCACCGGACTAGCCGATCAGGTCCTGCACGGCGTCGCGCTCCTCGATCAGCTCGTTCAGCGTGACACGGATCTTGTCGCCGGCGAAGTCGCCATGCTCGATCCCCTGCACGATCTCGACCCCGTCATCGGTCGTGCGAAGCGGATAGCCGAACACGATGCCCTCGGGCACCTCGTAGCTTCCATCGCTGGGGACCGCCGCCGAGAACGTCGGACCGGCGGGGGAGGTGAGGCGGCGGACGC
>JBHENJ010000016.1:0-12530 GCA_046262115.1 Candidatus Limnocylindria bacterium
CAATCACTTCCTCGAGCTCCAGCGCGACGACGCCGGTACGGTGCACGTCATGCTGCACTCCGGGTCGCGCAGCCTGGGGAAGGCCGTCTGCGACGCGTATCACCGGCGCGCGCTGGAGGCGAACACGGCCGCCCGGGTCGAGCTCCCGCACCGCGACCTCGCCTATCTGTCGTGGGAAAGCTCCGCCGGTCGTGACTACTGGAGCGCCATGGAGTTCGCCCTGCGCTTCGCCGAGGTCAACCGCGAGCGGATGCTCGACCAGGTCCAGATCGCGTTCGAGCGACACACGGCCATCGGACGCTTCGACCGACGCGTCGACATTCACCACAACTACGCAGCGCGGGAGCGCCACTTCGGCCGGGAGGGCCTCGTTCACCGCAAGGGCGCCGTCCGCGCCCGCGACGGCGAGATCGTTCTGATTCCGGGCTCGATGGGCACCGCCTCGTACGTCGCGGAGGGGTTGGGGAATCCGGATTCGTTTCAGAGCTGCCAGCACGGCGCCGGTCGCGCGCTCAGCCGCAGCGCTGCGCGCAAAGCGATGACCAGCGCGCAACTCTTCACCCAGATGGGCCGCCTGGGGGTGAGGTTGTTCTCCGGGGATCCGCGGAGAGCCGCCGAGGAGGCTCCGGCGGCCTACAAGGACATCGAGTCCGTGATGGTCGCCAGCCGCGACCTCGTCCGTCCCGTCAGGCGGCTGGCGCCGCTCGGCGTCGTCAAGGGCTGACCTTACGAGCAGTCGAAGTCGGTCGCCCCGTGCGGAAGGCTGACGACGAGGCAGTTCTGCTTGACGCGTCCGAGATGAGCGTCGAACGTCGGGGACGGCGTGAGGTTTACGCCTTCCAGCAGGACCGATCCGTATGCCGCGGCATCGGCCGCCCAGTTATTCGCCGCCGAGTTGACGATCCCGGCCTGGCGCTCGGCGACGTGCACGCGGGTGGTGTCGTGGGTCGCGGTCGAGATCGCCGTCCACGCAAGGTCGACATCGACGTCGTACGTCGCGCCCGAGACTTCATCGAACACGGGAATCGTGGCCTCCAGCGTCGCCCACTCGACCGCCGCCGAGCTCGCGGCCAGCGGATCGAGGGTCTGGCCGATGCCCTCGAACAGCTTCGGGAATCCCTTGCCGATTGGCTCCTGGCAGGTGTCCGAGATCACGATCAGGACGCTGCTCAGCCCCTGCTTGTTGACGGCTCCGCCGGGGCTGCCCTGGAAGGCGCCGTCCATGCTCGATACGAAGACCTCGGTGACGATGCAGCCGTCGAGGGTGCTGAACGCCGCATCCGCGGTGTTGGAGACGATGACGTGCTGGCGGTCGGGCTGCGCAGCGAGGGTCGCCGCCGGCAGCGCCGCGAGCATGGATCCCACGATGGCGGCGCGGAGCAGGCCTGCGGTGGATCGTGGCATCGGTCGAACCTCAGTGCGGGCGGTGTCGTCGCTATGACGGGCACGCGGGCCGATGTGTTGCGCGCTCACCGAAGCTCCGCCCGGCGCTCACATCTCGTCCACATGCGCACGCCACGATCCGGGGAGCGGATCGATGGTCGGTCCGCAGCACGAGGAAGGACTCATGAACGACGGACGACTCATCTGGAGGTTGATGGCGATCCTGGCGGTGATCGCCGCGATGGCCGGCGTCGGCGTGTACGCCTACAACGTCGGCGTCGACCAGGGCGTCGCAGAGGCCGCCCGCGTTGCGGCTCTCGGCGACGACGGCACGCCGGCGGCGCTCTACTACCCGGTTCACTACGACGGGCCCGGGTTCGGCTTCTTCGGCCTGCTTTTCACGATCCTCGCGATCTTCCTGGTCATCGGGCTCGTGCGGGCGGCGTTCGGGCGTGGCCGCTGGGGCGGGCCGCGCGGGTCGTATGGAGGCCGATGGGGCCCGCCGGGCCCTGGCCGGTGGGGCGGACCGCGCGAGTACCTCGAGCAGTGGCACCGCGAGGCACACGGCGAGCCTCACGGCGAGACACCACCGGAAGGACCGACGAGCGACCCGCTTCGGCGGGTGCCTGAGGCCTGACGCCAATACGGACGGGCGGCTTGCAGCCGTCCGTCCGCCGTAGGATCGGTCCCGCCATGCATCGTGTGTTGATCGTCGAGGACGAGCCTCGCATCGCGCAGCTCGTTCGCGACTATCTGGATCGCGCGGGGTTCGCTGTCGCGACGGCGCGCGACGGCCGTGAAGGGCTGATGCGCGCCAACAGCGAGCGGCCCGACCTCGTGGTCCTGGATCTCGGGCTGCCGGAGATCGACGGACTCGATGTGCTGCGCGCGCTGCGTCGCGACTCGAACGTGCCCGTCGTGCTGCTCACCGCTCGCGGCGACGAGCCCGACAGGGTGGCCGGCCTCGAGTTGGGCGGCGACGATTACGTCACGAAGCCATTCAGTCCTCGCGAGCTGGTGGCGCGGGTCCGCGCCGTCCTCCGGCGACATGCCGACGCCGGCGCCGGCCGCGAGATCCTTCGGGTGGGCGAGCTGGTCATCGACATCCCGCGACTGCGGGTGGAACTCGACGGCCGCGAGGTTGCGCTCACTGCGACGGAGTTTCAGCTGCTGGTCGCGCTGGCGCGCCATCCGGGCCGGGTGCTGACGCGCTCGCAGCTCCTCGACGCGATCCACGGCGTGGCCTTCGAGTCGTACGAGCGCGCGATCGACACGCACGTAAAGAACATCCGGCGCAAGCTCGAGCCGGTCCCGGCTCGTCCGCGTCACCTCCTCACGGTTCACGGCGTCGGGTACCGGCTGGCCGATGCGTAGGCATCGCCGCTGGCAACGCGGCGAGCGGCCGCCGTGGTGGCCCGAGTCCGAGACGTGGCCGCCCGGTCCCGAGAGCGGCGAGGTGTGGCGCCGGATGCGCGGCCGCTTCGTGTGGCGGATGGTCGCCTTCGGCGCTGCGTTCGTGGTGATCGGCGTCGGCGGCGCCACCCTCCTGTTCTGGCTGCTGGCGAGCGCAGTCGGCGCGCCGTTCGGCGGGGGAGCGCTGACCGGTGCCGCGGTCCTTCTCGCTGTTCTGCTGGCCGCATTGCTGTGGCGAGTCGGACGCGCGCTGCGTTCGGCGGCCGCGCAGATCGGCGACCTGATCGAGGCTGCGGCGCGGATCGAGAGTGGCGACTACGCAGTGCGCGTCACCGAACGTGGGCCGCGCGAGCTGCGCGCGCTCGCCCGGGGCTTCGACGCCATGAGCCGTCAGCTCGAAGCGACCGATACGGAGCGCCGCCGGCTCCTCGCGGACGTGAGTCACGAGCTCCGCACGCCGCTCACCGTCCTGCAGGGCAGCCTCGAGGCGATGCTCGACGGAGTCCACCCGGCCGATCGCACGCACCTGGCGCCGATTCTCGAGGAGACGCGCGTCCTGTCGCGACTCATCGACGACCTGCGTACGCTGTCCATGGCCGAAGCCGGCGCGCTGACCCTGCACCGCGAGCGGACGGACATCGGCGCGCTGATGCAAGACGTGGCCGCGCTGTTCGGGCCGCAGGCCGCGGACGCGGGAATCGCGCTGGCCGTGGATGTCGACGGCGAGATTCACGCCGACGTGGACCCCGAGCGGATCCGCGAGGTGCTGTCGAACCTCCTCGCGAACGCGTTGCGCTACACGCCGCGCGGCGGACGGGTCGGGCTGAGTGGAAGGCTGGACGGCGAGCGCCTTGCCGTCGAGTTGACGGACAGCGGACCGGGCATCGCGCCCGACGCCCTGCCCCGCGTCTTCGACCGCTTCTACCGCTCGGGCGACTCGCCCGGCAGCGGTCTGGGGCTCGCCATCGCGCGCAGTCTCATCGCCGCCCACGGAGGGGAGATCGGGGCGCGCAGCACCGTCGGCCGCGGCACGACGATTCGCTTCACGCTGCCGTCGGCCTGAGGCGCACGCGCCGGCTCAGGCGGTGGCGGCCGCTCCCTCCGCGACCGCTGCTTCATACCGCGACAGGACGAACGCCCACCCGGTGCGGTAGCTCTCGCGCCCCGCCGCCGCCTCGTCGCCAAGCCGCTCCCAGTGACGGTGCTCGAGCTCGACGCGTGTTCCACCGTCCTCGCTCGGCGCGAAACGGACTTCGACCTCAGTGGCGCGAGGACGGTCGCGATCGAGCTCCCAGCTGAGCACGAGCCGCTCGCCCGGTTCCCAGGCGAGGATCGTGGCCCAGTGCCCCGCCCGCCCATCGGACGCCAGCTCGCGTACCTCACCGCCTTCGCGCGTCTCGACCTCGATGCCCGTGGCGTCGCTTCCGTACAGGGAATGGCTCTCGAGCGGCCACCATCGGCCCATCTGCTCCGTGAAGAGCCGCCACGCTTCGTCGACGGGCAGCGACACCGTCACCGCATGCCGCACCGGCTCGGTCGTCGCCATTGTGTCGTCCATCATCCTCCGCCCTGCTGTGTACGCCGTGTCACTCTGCCCGCGTCGCCGGCGGCGCGGTCGGCCGCCTCCTTGAACGCCGCGAGGGCCGTCCGCCACATCTCGTCGAAGTAGTCGCGCACCTCGCGCACGCCAGTCGGATCGACCGCATAGATCCGCCGGGTTCCGTCGCGCCGGGCAGTGACGAGCCCCGCGTCGAGGAGGACGCGAAGGTGCTGGGACACCGCCGGGCGGCTCACCGGCAGGCCGCGTGCGAGCTCGACCACTGGCGCCGGGCCGTGCCGCAGGCGGTCGAATATCGCGGCGCGTGTCGAATCGCCCAGCGCGCTCATGGCCTCTTGGTTAGTAGTCACTTACCGTAAGTTAGGGCTTACCGATAAGCCGTGTCAAGACGGTGGTTTGACACGCGCTCAGCGGTGGGCTATTCTCCCGATCGGTTAATTAACCACACGGCGAATTAGTGAACCGGAGAGCGATGCGCCCCGACGAGCTGAGCACCACGTTCGCAGCCCTGGCGGATCCGACGCGACGCGCCATCCTGGCGCGTCTCTCGCGCGGGGAAGCGACGGTCAATGAGCTTGCGAAGCCGTTCGACATGAGCCTGCCGGCCGTGTCGAAGCACCTCAAGGTGCTGCAGCGCGCACGGCTCATCGAGCAGGGGCGACAGGCGCAGTGGAGGCCGTGCCGGCTCCACCCCGAGCCTCTCCGCGAGGTCGCCGACTGGATCGAGCAGTACCGGCACATGTGGGAAGAGCGGTTCGATCGACTCGAGGAATACCTCAGCCAGCTTCAGCAGAAGGAGACGACCGATGACCAGCACTGACAGCCGCCCCGACAGCGCGACCCGTCAGGTAGGTGCAATGACCCTGAGCCTGCCATCCGACCGCGAGATCGTGCTGACGCGCGCGTTCGATGCGCCGCGCGAGCTGGTCTTCGAGGCGCACACCAAGGCCGAGCACCTGCGGAACTGGTGGGGTCCGCGCAGGTACGAGATGCCCGTCTGCGAGATCGACTTCCGTCTGGGAGGCACGTGGCGGATGGTCCACCGCGGCGCGGATGGCCAGGAGTTCGGCTTCCATGGCGAGTACCGCGAGATCGTGCCGCCCGAGAAGATCGTCTGGACGTTCGAGTTCGACGGCGCGCCCGGCGACGTCTCGGTCGAGACCGCCACCTTCGAGGAGCGCGACGGCAAGACGATCCTCACCGCATCGGCCGTCTACGCCTCGGCGGAGGCGCGCGACGCGATGCTGCAGAGCGGCATGGAGGAGGGAGCCGCGGAGACCTACGACCGCCTGGCCGAGTACCTTGTGACGCTGCGCTGATCGGCGCCACGAAGAAGAAGTAAGGCGTCCAAGAACCAAGAAGGGGCCGCGACGGCCCCTTCTTCGTGTCCGGTTCTGCACCCTCGCCGCATCCCGCGGGGTGGTCAGGCGCGGGGTTGGGGGGCCGCCTCGACTCCCAGTCCGATGGGGCACGAAACCCCTGTCGAGTGATCGGGACAGTATCCGTTGGGGTTCTTGGCGAGGTACTGCTGGTGGTAGTCCTCGGCGAAGTAGAACTCCGGCGCCGGCCGGATCTCCGTCGTGATCTGCCCGTAGCCCGCGGCGCTCAGCTGACGCTGGTACATCGCGCGTGATGCCTCGGCGGCGCGCTGCTGCTCGTCGCCGTGCGTGAAGACCGCCGACCGATACTGCGTGCCGAAGTCGTTGCCCTGGCGCATCCCCTGCGTCGGGTCGTGCGCCTCCCAGAAGTGACGGAGCAGCTCCTCGTAGGTCACTCGCTGCGGATCGAAGACCACGCGCACCGTCTCGGCGTGCCCGGTCCCACCCGAGCACACCTCCTCGTACGTCGGGTTCGGCGTAAACCCGCCCTGGTAGCCGACCGCGGTGACGATCACGCCGGGAACCTGCCAGAGCAGCTTCTCCTCGCCCCAGAAGCAGCCGAGCGCGAACTCTGCGATCGCGGAGCCTTCCGGGTAGGGCGGCTTGAACGAAACGCCGTTGACGAAATGGCGCTCGCCGCTGCGGATGGGGGTCGAGCGACCGGGCAGCGCCTTCGCCGCGTCGACCATGGATGACTTTCCGAAGAGTTGACTCAGGACCATGGAAAGCAGTGTACGCATCGGCACTGATTTAGCATTCCGACCGATGACCGATGGCGCCGAATACGCCGACGCGCGCCTCACCGAGCTGGTGCAGCCGCACCAGACGAACCACTACGGGACGCTGTTCGGCGGTCACGCGCTCGGGCTGATGGACCGCGCCGGGTTCATCGCCGCGACCCGCGTGGCGCGCCGGACGATGGTGACCGTCGCCTCCGAGCGGATCGAGTTCAAGGTGCCCGTTCGGGCCGGGCAGATGGTCGAGCTCGTGGCGCGGGTCACTCGCGTCGGACGAACCTCGGTGACGACGGCCGTGGACATGTATGTCGAGGACCTGCTCTCCGGGGAGCGCGGTCTCGCGACGACCGGAACATTCGTCTTCGTTGCCATCGGGGAGGACGGACGCCCTACGCCGATCGGCTCGCCGCCGCCGCCGTGAGGTCGCGGTGACGGCGCGGCTCGCGCCGCTCGTCTCTGCGCTCCAACGGCGCCGGTTGCGCCTCGAGGGCCTTCCGCCCGGCTCGCGCCGTCTCGCGGGCGTCTCGCTCGCCGCGGCCGGCGCGGCGGCCGCTCTACTGGTGACGACTCCGCTGGCCCACGACCTGCCCGGTGGATCGGTCGTCCTGCTCCGGAGCGACGCTCCGACCATCACCCGAGCGTCGCTGGCCGCAACGCTGCTCGTCCTCGCGGTCGCGCTGGCCGCCCTTGCCGCCGCGGCGATGCGCCCCGGCTGGAGGCTCCGCCGGCTCACGCTCGTGGGCGTCGCGGCCGCCGGGCTGGTGGTGATCCCAGGAGCCGCGGACCTGGGTGAGCTGGCACCGCTCGCCCTGCCGACCACCGTGGCCGGCCTGATGGCAGCGCTGGCACTCGCCATCCTCGCCATCGTCCCGCGGCCGCCCCGCTGGCCCGTGACCGCGGCGCTGGCCGCAGTCCCGCCGCTGAGCGCTCTGGTCTCGCTGTTCGGGGCGCGACTCTCCGTCCTCCCCGACGAGGTCGAGCGGCTCATCGCCACGGGAGTGGTGCTTGGGATGACGGGGATCGACGGGCTCTTCGTCGTCCTGGCGTTGTGGGCGGTGATCGAGTTCAGCCGCGGTCTTGCCGCCTCGTCGTCGCGCGTGGCGAAGCTGCCGTCGCGGCTGTGGCTTGTCCTCCCTGCTCTCGTCCTCGTGAAGCTGATCTGGCTGGCCGTGATGTCGACGGGCGTTCTCCCCGAGCCGCTGCGGCCTGAGACGACCCCGGCAGAGGTCATCGCGGCCGAGTCACCGGTAAGCCTCACGCTCGGCGTCGGGATGACCGCGATCGCCGGATGGTGGCTCGTCAACCGGCCGCGGGCTGCCCTCTCCGCGGACGGCTCCACCGCCGCCGCGTGGCTCGTCTCTGTGCCCGTCCTCCTCGGCTTCACGCTGCCCCAGATCGCATTCGCGCTCGTGGCCGTCAGCCAGCGCTTCAACATCACCGCCTCGACCGAGGACGCGGTGAGCGAACCAACGACGGCGATCCTGACGCTGCAGGCGATCCTGCTGGCGTGCGGACCGGCCGTCGCTGCCTACGGCGCGCTGGTGGTGGGTCTCGCGGGACGCCGGCGGCCTGGGCGGCTGCGCGCCGTCGCACCCTTCCTTGTGGCGTTCGCGGCATGGACGATCGTCCCGGCTACGGCATGGCTGGCGATCAACGCCCTCCACGTTGACGCCTACGAGGGCGAGGGCGGGCTCTTCGGCTTCGTCAACGCGATGACGCTCGACCTGGGGCTGACGATCCTCGTCGGGATTCTCGCCGCGGCGTGGTGGGCAGGGCGACAGCGAGCCGCCGACCCACCGACGCTGCTGGCGGTTTTGGTGGTCTCGACCGTGATCGCGTACGGCGCGGTGCCGTTGACCGGTCTGCTCGGGATCATCGCGTTCTGGGTCGCCCTGGGCTTCCCGATCGTCGCGCAGTTTGCCTTCGACGCCGAACCGCTGAACCGCCCGGGCGATGATCGCGAGGCACGTGTCCTCGGCGCGGTGGGGATGGGTGCGCTGGCGACGTCGTTCACGCTGCCGATGGTCGCGCTCGGGTTCGTGGGCCCGGACCGCACCGCGTTCAGCGAGTTCGCACGCGTCCTGGTCCTCGTCCCGTTCGCGGCGGTGCTGACGGGCGCGGCACTCGAGGTCCGCACGTCACCAGCCGCCGGAGCGCCGGCCGAAGCATGATGGGGTAGGCTGCGGCGCGTAAGCGCCCGGCTCGCTACCGCTTGCGCTTCTTCGGTTCCTTGGGCGGCAACGCCGCCGCGTGGGCGAGGGCCCGCTCCACCCAGCCGCGCAGCGCCTTGTCGTCGTCGACGATCCGCGGTGGGAGCAGGAGGTACCCCGTCATCGGCCGTCCGGGCATCGGCTCGAACTGCTCGCCGCCCTGGTCGGCGAGCTCGGTTCGCGCGTCCTCCGGGAGCCGGATGACCCACCGCGACTCGAACAGGCTGGTGAACATGTTCCCGCCGCGGAACGCGGCGGGGTACCCGAACATCTGGCGCCGTTCGGCCTCGGGAAACGCGGCGAGGGTCGCGTGGAACCGCTCGACGAGCTCGGGCGGCGACTTGGCCATCGGCACGGGTCAGGCGGCGGGCGGCTGCTCG
Source organism: Candidatus Limnocylindria bacterium (assembly GCA_046262115.1). Taxonomy (GTDB): domain Bacteria; phylum Chloroflexota; class Limnocylindria; order QHBO01; family QHBO01; genus JBHENJ01. The sequence continues at coordinate 9,061 of JBHENJ010000016.1, forward strand.
CTCTGCGGCTCGTCGCGGCGCTTCATCCACCACTCGGTGAACTCCCGCGCGCGCCCGTCGCCGGTGAGGCGAACGAGGAAGATGTTGCTGTACGCCGTCTCGGGCCGCGTCTCGGTGGGCGCGTACACCGTCAGGCACCGCCCGACGGCGAGGTTGCCGTTCACCGCCAGAGGGTCGCACGACATCGTCCAGCTGTCGGGCGGATCGGGGTTCTCCAACCACGACCGGACGACGGTGTCGCGCCCCGTCAGCGGGTCGTCGAATGGGTTGTACCGATACGTGACACCGTCGGCGAACAGCGAACCGATGGTCTCGGCGTCGTTGCTGCGCCAGACGGCGATGTAGCGGTCGAGCCAGTCCTTGAGCGTCGCCAGATCCGTCACGCGTCTCCCTCCGTGGCCGCGGGCGTCGTACGCCGGATCATATCGGCCGTGCCCGGCAGAGGGTTCACGCGCGCCGTGCGGAGCGAGGCGGGCACCACGAACGCCACGCTCAGCACGAACGCAAAGCCGCCCATGACGAGCAAGGTTGTCGCGCCGTTCGTGGCGTCGAGCAGGAATCCGGCGCCCAGCATGCCGAGCGGCGAGAGACCCAGGGTGATCGTGCGCGCGGTACTTCCCACGCGGCCGAGCAGAACATCGGGCGCGACCGCGGTTCGCAGGGTGATGTAGCAGACAGCGGTGGCGGTGTTGCTGATCCCCGTGACGAGCGACAGGACGAACATCGGGGGAACGGTCGTGAACAGGACCAGCGCAGCGGTCATGAGCCCGGTGACGGCTCCGCCGGCCAGGATGACGCGGCCGATGGCGCCGCGCGTCAGCCGCGTGGCGGCGATCGCGCCGAGCAGCGAGCCGACGCCGTACGCCGAGACCACGATCCCCACCGCGTCCGGCCCGAGGCCGCGGTCGAGCGTGATGTAGTAGGTCAGCGCGGCGACGATGGGCGCGAAGGCGATGTTCATCCCGGTCCAAAAGACGATCGCCGTCCGCAGCGTTGCGTGGCGAGCGACGAACGCGATGCCATCGCGAATGTCCGCGAGGAAGTGCGTGGTCGCAGGCTCGCTGCGCGCCTGCAGCGATCTCCGGACCAGCATCAGGCTGGCGGCCGACAGTCCGAACGACGCGGCGTCGATGCCGAGGGTCGGTCCAGGGCCGATGGTGGCGGCGAGGATGCCCGCGATCGCGGGGCCGACGATGAAGCCGAGGCTATACCCCGCCTCGATGTACGAGTTCGCGGGACCGATCTGGGGCCGGCCGACGAGGCGCGGCACGGACGCGGTGAACGCCGCCATGAAGAGGACGCGCGCCACGTTGATCGGTCCCGTGACGGCGAAGACGACCGCCATGGTGGGGAGACCGAGGATCATGGACAGCGGGATGAGCGCGGTGAGACCGGCGCGCGCCAAGTCGGTCGCGATCAGGATGCGGCGCCGATCCCAGCGGTCGGCGAGTGCTCCGGACGGCAGGCCGAAGATCAGGTCGGGAAGCATCTGCAGCACGCCGACGACGCCCATCTGCACGCCCGAGCCGGTGAGGAACAGCACCAGCAGTGGCAGGGCGGTGAACGTGACGGCATCACCGAGCGCGGACAGTCCCTGCCCGGCGAGGACGATCCGGAAGTCGCGGTTGCGCCACAGGCGTCGGTCGGCCGCCTCTTCCACCGCCGGATTCTAGTCGGCGCTCCGCGAGCGCCCCGCACGGCGCCGCAGGCGTGCGGCGCTAACGTACGCGCGGCCATGCCCACCCATCGGTCGTACGTCAACCCGGTCTATGCGGGGCCGTTTCCGGACCCCTTCGTCCGGCGCGCGGACGACCGGTACGTCGCGTACGCGAGTGACCTGGACCCCGAGCCCGGTCACGCGGTGGAGGCACTCGAGTCGGACGACCTCGTGACGTGGCGACCCCTCGGTCGCGTGCTGACGCGGCTGGGCGAGCCGTGGGCGCACGAGTACTGGGCGCCCGAGGTCGCGCCGCGGGACGGCGGGTTCTACATGTACTTCTCGACTGGGGTCGAGGACAAACATCATCAGCTCCGCGTCGCCGTCGCCGACGCGCCGCAGGGACCGTTCATCGACGCCGGCCGCGTTCTCACCGGTGACGATCCGTTCACCATCGACGCGCACCCCTTCCGGGACGACGACGGCAGCTGGTACCTCTACTACGCGCGCGACTTCCTGGACGGGGAGCGCGCCGGAACCGCGATCGTGGTCGATCGGCTGCTGGACGCTTCCACTCTTGCTGGGGAACGGCGCACCGTCCTCCGCGCGACGGCGGACTGGCAGGTGTTCCGTCGGAAGCGACCGATGTACGGCGGCATCTACGACTGGCACACCCTCGAGGGGCCGTCGGTGGTCAAGCGCGATGGGCGGTACTGGCTCTTCTACTCGGGCGGAGCGTGGCGCGAGGCGAGCTACGGCGTCTCGTTCGCCGTCGCCGACTCACCGCTCGGGCCGTTCGCCGAGCCACCGCAGGCGCGTGACGGCCCCGCGCTCCTGCGAAGCGTGCCGGGCCATGTCATCGGTCCCGGGCACAACTCAGTCGTCATCGGGCCGGATGGCAACCACTGGGTCGTCTACCACGCCTGGGATGTCGAGCAGACGGCGCGACGGATGTGCATCGACCGGCTGGAGTGGACCGCTGACGGCCCGCGCACCAACGGCCCGACGTGGACGGCGCAGCCCGCACCGGTGCGCGAGACACAGTGACGGTTCGCCGCGGCGACCTGCGCAACGTGGCGATCGTGGCCCACGTCGACCACGGCAAGACGACCCTCGTCGACGGGATGCTCCGCCAGACGGGAGTCTTCCGTGCCAACGAGGCGGTCGTCGACCGCGTGCTCGACTCGGGCGATCTCGAGCGCGAGAAGGGGATCACCATCCTCGCCAAGCAGACCGCCATCCAGGTCGGCGAGGTCCGCATCAACATCGTCGACACGCCGGGCCACGCCGACTTCGGCGGGGAGGTGGAGCGCGGGCTCCTGCTCGTCGACTCCATCCTGTTGCTGGTCGACGCAGCCGAGGGACCGCTGCCGCAGACGCGCTACGTGCTCCAGAAGGCCATGGAGCGGCGGCTGCCGGTGATCGTGGCGATCAACAAGATCGACCGATCCGACGCGCGCCCCGCCGAGGTCCTCGATGCGGTCTACGACCTGTTCATCGACCTCGGGGCCGACGAGCACCAGATCGAGTTCCCCATCGTGTACACGAATGCCCGCGCCGGCACAGCGACGCTCGACCTCGGGTCGCCCGGTACTGACCTGCGGCCGCTCCTGGATCTCCTGGTACGCGTCACACCGCCGCCGACGTTCGAGCCCGATCACCCGCTCCAGCTGCTGGTCACGAACCTGACCGCCAACGAGTACGTCGGCCGGATGGCGGTCGGCCGGATCAGGCACGGCGTGATCCGTGCGGGACAGCGGATCGCCGTCGTGCGCGAGGAGTCCGACGCGCTGGACGGCTCGGTCGAGCCGGG
>JBHENJ010000017.1:0-25695 GCA_046262115.1 Candidatus Limnocylindria bacterium
TGTCGAGGTGGTCGAGATCGTCCACCACGCCGCCGAGACACACACGCCGCTGGTGCCACGGGGAGCGGGCTCCGGCCTGAGCGGGGGCGCCGCAGCCGTCGAGGGCGGCATCACGGTTGCGCTCACGCGTATGAACCACATCCTCGAGATCGACCGCGCCAACCTGACTGTGACCGTCGAGCCGGGGGTCATCAACGCCGACCTCAAGAAAGCGGTCGCGGCGGAGGGCCTCTTCTATCCGCCCGATCCGGCGAGCTACGAGTTCTGCACCATCGGCGGCAACATCGGCACCAACGCCGGCGGCCTGTGCTGCGTGAAGTACGGCGTGACCCGGGATGCCGTGCTGGGCCTGGAGGTGGTGCTGGCGGACGGATCGGTCCTGCGCACCGGCGGCAAGATGGTCAAGGACGTCGCGGGCTACGACCTGACGGGGCTCATGGTCGGGTCGATGGGCACGCTGGGCATCGTCACCCAGGCCACGCTGCGGTTGCGACCCGCTCCCCCGCCCAAGCAAACCATGCTGGCCTTCTTCCCGACGCTCGAATCGGCGGGTGGAGCGGTCGCCGCAATGACCGCGGCGGGCGTGCAGCCGTGCACGCTTGAGCTGATGGATCAGGCGACGATCGCGGCGGTGGACGACTGGCACAGCCTAGGCCTGGACCGATCGGCCGCGGCGCTGCTGCTCGTCGAGTCGGACGAGCCGGGCGAAGGGGCCGATGTCGACCTCGTGCGAGCGCAGGCTGCCTGCGAGGCATCGGGCGCGACGGACGTCGTGCGCGCGACCGATCCCACCGAGGCCGACTGGCTGCGCCAGGTGCGCCGCATGGCCTTCCAGGCGCTGGAGCGGCAGGGCGTGGTGCACATGGAGGACGTTGGCGTGCCGCGCAGCCGCGTGCCGGAGATGCTGACGCAGATCGCTGCAGTCGCGGATGCTCACGAGCTGCGCTGCGCGACCTTCGGCCACATCGGCGACGGGAACCTGCACCCGAACTTCGTGACGGAGCGCGGCGACGAGTCGGCCGGTCCGCGGGTGCATGCCGCGGTCGAGGAGCTGTGGCGCGCGGCGATCGAGCTGGGCGGCACGGTGACTGCGGAGCACGGGATCGGCCTCACCCGTCGCTCGTTCCTCGAGCTCCAGGTCGGGACCGATGCGGTTCGTGTCATGCGCTCCATCAAGCAGGCGCTGGACCCGCTCAACATCCTGAACCCCGGGAAGGTGCTCCCCGAGACGTAGGCCGGGGCGACGCGGTACGCTCAGCCATCGGTCTCGACCTCCTTTCACGGCCGCGCACCGGCGGCTTGGACACGCCGCGTCCGTCGGACATGCGCGCCGGTATGCACCCGGTGACTGTGCCGGCTAACTTCGCGACCTCGCCGGCCGGCGTATTCGCCCCGTGACTGTATCGACCAACTTGAGAGCCGAAGACGGATGGTGGCAGTCCCGCCGCGTCGTTCGGATCCCACCGTATCCGTCGGGTGCATGCGGTGCACCGGCAGTCCGCAATTACGCCTCTGAGGCGATCTTCCTTCGCCGATACATTCGTCGGGTGAATGCCGTACAGGTGCGCGAGGCGTTCCCCCCGTTCCGACGTCACCAAATGCGTTCCGAGAATCCGATGCATCCGATCGATGCACACGGCCGGTGAGTGGAGACATCGGTCTTGCCAGAGTGGTCATGCTTGCCTGCATGACGCTGTACATGGACCGGCACGACTTCGACCATTCCAGCGCAGCCGAAGTGGCCGCCGCCCATCTGAGGGACCTCGAGCTGCTTGCGTCCACGATCGCGTCGTGCGCGAGGCGCTCGGCGCGCGCAACGTCGAGCGCTAGGTGAAACACACCGGCGACGGCATCCTGGCGACGTTCCGAGCGGTCGCGGGAGCCATCGCTGCCGCAATCGACATTCAGCGGAAGCTCGCCGACGCCAACGCCTCAAGTGAGGTGCCGTTCCGCCTGCGCATCGGCGTTGCCGCGGGAGAGCCGGTCACCGAGAAGAACGACCTCTTCGGCGCCGCCGTGCAGCTGGCGTCGCGCCTGTGCCAGCGAGCCTCACCGGGCACCGTGCTGGTGTCCAGCGCGGTCCGTGACCTCGCCATCGGCAAGGAGTTTGTCTTCGAGAAGCGGGCACGCTGCGATTGAAGGGGTTCGACGAACCGATCCGCGCCTTCGAGGTGGCCTGGTAGCGACGCCGTGGACGCGCACAGCGAAGTTCGCCTCGTAACCTGTCTGTTCGTAGACGTCGTCGGTTCGACCGATGCGACCGTCCGGCTCGGCCCGGAGCGCATGCAGCGGGTCCTGGGCGAAGCGTTCGCCGATATGAACGCGACGATCACGGCCCACGGCGGAACCGTCGAAAAGTACGTCGGCGACGCGATCTTCGCGCTCTTCGGCGCGCCGGCGGCGCACTCCGATGATGTCGAGCGAGCACTCCGTGCAGCCGAAGCGTGCGTGCGGTCGACGGCCACCGCCGCGCAGACGAGCGTAAGGCTGGCGGTGCGCATCGGTGTCGAGACCGGTGAGGCGCTCGTCGACCTGAACGCTGTCGATCAACGACAACGCATGGTGGTCGGCGACTGCGTAAACGTCGCGGCCCGGTTGCAGCAGCACGCGGAGCCCGGCGAGATCGTCGTCGGGCCCACCTGTCATGAGGCAACCGGTGCGACAGCCGACTTCGAGCCCCTCGGGACGCTCAGCTTGAAGGGGCTCGGTGAGGTCAACGCGTGGCGGTTCACCGGGTTCCGCCCGGGCGACGGGATGGAGGAGATCCCGTTCGTGGGGCGCGAGGCGGAACGCGAGGCGCTGCGCGCCGCGTTCGAGCAGGCGAGCCGGGGTACGTCGACGCTCGCTCTGATCGTCGGTCCGCCGGGCCAGGGGAAGAGCCGTCTCGCGGCCGAGGCGATCCGAGCCTACGAAGGAGCTCGTGTCCTGAATGCCCGCTGCCGGCCGGACGCCGAGATCGGGATGAACACCCCGCTCCGCCAACTCGTCGATGCCGCCGTCGCGGACGCGACGCCGGACGCTGTGCGGGACCGGGTGTCCGCGCTCGTCGGCTCGGACGACGGCGCGAGGATCGCGGCTGCGATCTCCCACAGCGCCGGGCTCGGCGCCGACGAGAGCATCCTGACACTCAGTCGAATGGAGCAGCGCGAGGTGATCGCCGAGGCGTGGCGCCGGTACTTGGCCGCCGCGGCAACCGAACGGCCGCTCCTTGCCCTTGTCGAGGACGTCCACTGGGCCGATCCGGTTCTGATCCGGATCATCGATCACGTCACGTCGGATCTGGAGGCGCCGATCCTCGTCATCGCAACCGCGCGCCCGGAGTTCGTGGGAAGCGCGCATCTCCGGCCGCGCGAGAACCTGCTGCAGATCGACCTCGCGCCTCTCGAAGGCCCCGCCGCTGAACGTCTCGCGCAGATCGCGGGTGACGGTCGCGCCGGCGTGGCACGTGCCGCGGGGAACCCGCTCTTCATCATCGAGCTCGCCAGGTCGCGAGCCGAGCCGAGCGTGATGCCGGTCACCCTGCAGGCGGCGATTGCCGCCCGGCTCGACGAGCTGGCGCCCGCGGAGCGCGAGCTCCTCCAGCGGGCGAGCGTGGCCGGTGAGACGTTCGACGTCCGGGATGCCGCGCTGCTGGCCGATCGGGAGCCCGGAGACGTCGCAGGCGTTCTGGGTCGAGTCGCCCACCTCGGCTTCGTGGTACCCGTCGGCTCGTCGTACCGCTTCCACCATGGCCTGGTCAGGGAGGTGGCATACGGCCGCCTACCGGTTGCCGAGCGGATGGCGCTCCACGCCCGCTACGCGGTCGAGGGCGTCGATCCGGCCGACGTCGAGGCCGCAGCACATCACTGGTGGCTCGCATTGAACCCATCGGACGCCGAATGGGTGTGGGCGGATGGCGCGAAGCTCGCGGCCATGCGGCGTAAGGCATCTGCGTCGCATCTCGATGCCGGAAAGCGGCTCGAAGAGCGGAATGCATACGAGGAAGCGCTGGAGGTGTACCTCCGGGCCCTGGAGCTCGCCGACGACCCCAATGACCGCGCATCCTCCGAAGCCGCTATCGGTCGCGCTTACGTGCGACAGGGACGCGGCGACGAAGCCTGGGGTCACCGCCTGCGGGCGATCGACGCCTTCCGGGCAGCGGGGCTGGCGCCCCCAAGCGGGCTTTACGCCGACATGCTCGAGATCGCCACGCTGACCTGGGGCTACTTCACTCACCTGCCGGATGACACCGAAGTCCTCCGCCTCCTCGACGAGGGAGAGCGCGCAGCGCGTGCGTCGAATGACGACGTCTCGCTCGCACGGCTCCTGGTGGAGAGGGCCGCGTTCACGAATGACGTCTCGGGCGCCGACGTGATCTGGCGGTTTCTCGAGTCACCCGACGCGCCGCGGTTCGCGGACGCCGCCCAGCGGCTGGCGCAGAACTACCTATGGCACGGGCAGATCGCCCGGGCTGTCGAGCTGTACGAGACCGTCTTCCATCGCCTCGTCCCGGCGGGCGCGACGATCAACGAACCGGAGGCGATGGCCTGGTATGCGCTGGCAGCGTTCCACGCCGGTGACCTCACCGAGGCCACCGGGCTTGCCGACCGCCTCCTCGAGGAGGCGCGCCGCAGGAGCCCCCACACCCGCCAACACGCCTACGCCGTCAAGACGCTGGGCCTGTTCGGGCGTGGTGACTGGGACGGCGTCACGGCCATGGCCCTCGAGCTCAGGCAGCTCGTCGAGGCGAACCCTGGTACCGGCTTCTGCCTTCTGGGCGCGGCGGCAGCAGGATACGGCGCGGCGGCCGACGCCCTCGCCGGTCGACCTCTGCCGAGCGATCTCGACGCATTCGCCGCTCGCCTCGTGGAAGAGTCGGAGATGATCCAGGCCGCGTCGGTGATGTTGCCGAAGGTGATGGCAGGTGATCGAGCCGGATTCGCGCACGGGCTGCGTGGGTACGAACCGGATCTACGGCTGGTCGATCGATTCCGCTTCTGGGACGTCTGCGACCTCATGCCCGCGATCGCACACACGATGCTCGAGCAGTGGGACGACCTCCGACCGTCAGTCGCGCGGCTCGAGGAGTTCGCCGTCGGTGGAGCGCGACTGGCCGCCGCCGCGATCGCGGCGATCCGGGAAGAGGAGGCTGCGGCTCGCGGTGGTCCGGCGCCGGCGCATGAGCAGCTCCGAGGTCTCGGCTACGCCGGTATCAGCGAGTTGCTCCGTTTCCGCCCTGCGCGGGTGCAGCCACCGGCCTGACCTCGCGAAGCAGCAGCGTTACCCCTCGGGCGGAACGCGGATCTTCCAGTACGAGTCCTTCTTCGCGACCCTGCCGTCCGGCGCGAATGTCCACAGATCGCAGCCGCGGACCTCGATGAACTCCCCGCTGGTCGTCGTGCCGCGCAGCGTCCATTCCGAAGCGCCGCGGTCACGGGCGACGAAGTGCGTGTCATCGAGATATCGAACGTCGGGAATGCCCGCGAAGCGTCCGGCGAACGCCTCGCGGACCGCATTCGCGCCGACGAACCGGGTCCCGCACGCATCCGGGCCGCGAGGAGACTCGAACACGGCGTCGTCCGTGAAGTGCTTCATGATCGCGTCCAGGTCATGCGTGTCGAAGCCATGCGTTATCGCACGCGGTGTGTCGAGCTTCGCGTCTTCACGCGTCACGCGCCGGTCTCCGGCCTCGATCTCGTCGCGGAGCGCGCCGAGCACCTCGAGCTCGATTCGGTCCTTCGGCCGACCTGATGCTCGCTTCATCGCGATCAGGTCGTCGATATCGGCGACCAATACGCGGATCCCGTCGAGATCCATGGCACTCGCATTCCGCGCGAGCTGGTCGAACCCTTCGGAGCCGGATGGCGCGCCGAGGATGTCGAGGTCGCCGGCGTCGGTCACGAAGGTGAAGTGGTCCCCTGCGGCAAGCGTTCGCCCGTCGAGACGAAACGGAACGTCGGGTGGGGCATCGCGCAGCCTAGCGTGCAGATCACGAAGGGCAGAGGTCAGGCGCTCGAGATTCCCGGGGTCCCGCGCGTAGCAGACGTCGAGGTCGCGGGTAACGGTCGGCGACCCGAGGAGTCGCGCGGCTATCCCTCCGATCACGACGAATCGAACGCCGCGCTCGGTCAGCGCGGTAAGCGCGCGAGCGGGGTCAAAGGCCTGGATCACCGGCGCCGCGGGACGCTCTCGAGCCGCGCCAACGCCCGCACGTCCAGGACCGCGGTCGCGAGCCGTTCTGCGGGCGTGAGCCGCCGGAGCTCCCTGATCTGCGACCGGTCGACTCCAAACCCCATGACCGGCTCTGTCGCGAGCGTCCGGCCGGCGGCGCGCAGCAGACGCTCCAGGGTGTCGACGCGTGGGGAGATGGCGCCGCTTTCGATGCGGGCGACGACGGGCTGCCGCACGCCGGCACGCTCGGCGAGGTCACGTTGCGTCAAGCCGGCCCGTCGACGCGCGTACCGGAGAGCCTGCCCGGGAGTCATGTCAGGGATCGTAGCCGATAGCAGATGTGTTATCAACGTGGCGCGGGCCGTCTCGGCTATCTGACGTGTGGTGTCAGCGGCGACGCGTTCTCGCCAGCCGCGCCGCTCCGGGCGCAAGCGTGATGGGCGCCGACGATCAGCAGCCACACTCAACACACGCGATACGATGCCCGACCCGCACCGGGATGAGTCTTGGCGTCGTGCCTCTAAATTCCGCAGCTCCGCGCACCACCTCGGTCCTCATCGGTGGCCTGCTGGTCGCAGCGGTCGCACTGCTCGCCGCCGCTGGCTACCTTCTATTTGCACAGCCACCCGGCGGCGCACCGTCTGCGGTGAGCGCGTCGGCATCGGTCACACCGTCCGCGGGAAGCAATCCCGCCGGCATCGCCGACCCCGACGAGCGCGTGGCGTTCTGGGAGGCACGGGTCGCCGCCAATCCGGTGGACTACGCCAGTGCGCTGAATCTGGCGGACGCCTATCTCGACCGCAGCCGCCTGAGGGGCGATCTCGAGGACCTGACCCGGGCGCAGGCCGCGACCGATGCGGCACGAGAACACGCGCCCGCCGGTCGACAAGTGGACATACGTGATGCGCGCATCGCGTTCGCGCTCCACGAGTTTCGACGAGCGCGCACCATCGCAGAGCAGCTCCTCGCCTCGGACGCCGAAGATCCGGTGGCGCTCAGCGTCGCCGCCGACAGTGCACTCGAGCTCGGCGACGACGCCGCTGCCGAGGATCTGTACACACGACTGGCGGCGCAGCCCCAGGGTCCGGCCACCTGGAGCCGGCTCGGTCGCCTGTCCCTGCTGCACGGAGACGTCGACGAGGCCATCCGTCTCATCTCGCACGCCGCCGATGCCGCCGGCTCGGAGGGGTTTCCCGATGCCACCGCCTTCTATAGCCTGCAGCTCGCGGAGCTGTATCGCGGCCAGGGGGAACTCGAAAAGGCAGACCAGGCGTACAACGCGGCGCTCGACGCGTATCCACGATATCCGCCCGCGTTGGCCGGTCTCGGGCGCCTGCGTGAGGCGCAGGGCCGGCGTGCGGACGCCATCCAGCTACTGGAAGATGCCACCGCCGCGTTACCGCTTCCCGAGTTCGTCGCCGCGCTCGGTGACCTCTATGCGCTCGACGGCAACGAACGCGAGGCGGAGCGCCGCTACGCGTTGGTCGAGCGAATCGGCGAGCTGGCGCGACGCACCGGTGCGGTCTACGACCGACAGCTCGTGGTGTTCTTCGCAGACCACGATCGAAAGCTGAGCGACGCTGTGACGCTGGCGCAACGCGAGATCGAGGTGCGGACCGATGTATACGGGTATGACGCCCTGGCCTGGGCGCAGTTCAAGGCCGGCCACATAGCCGAGGCGAGCGAGGCCGCCGACAGGGCTCTGCGGCTTGGGACGCTGGATGCGCGGATCCGCTATCACGCCGGCCTCATCGCTGCGGCGCAGGGCAATACCGATACCGCCCGCGAACTGCTCGGGCAGGCCGTGGCCCGAGAGGCGGCACTGCCTCCGCTCCAGGTGTCGCGTGCCCGCGACGCGCTCGCCGAACTGGACGGCGAATGAGCGGCTCACCGTGGCGACGCCGGGCCGCGCGTGCGGTGGCTGCCGCCGCATTCCTCGCCGTGGTCACGGCCGTCGCGGCGCCGTCTCGCGCTTCCGCGCACCCGCTCGGCAACTTCACCGTCAATCGGGCGGTGGCGGTCGAGGTCGGCCACGGGGTGACCATCGCGTACGTCGTCGACATGGCCGAGATCCCGGCGTTCGACACGATCCAGCGGATCGATGCCGACGCGGACGGCGAGACCGAACCCGGCGAGCTCGACGCTTATGCGACCGCAGCGTGCGCGCAAGCCGGATCGGGCCTTGAGATTCGAGTCGACGGCCACCGGGCGGAGCTGCGACCGAGCGGCGCGCCGCGCGTCAGCTTTCCGCCAGGCGCCGGCGGTCTCGAGACGCTACGGCTCGAGTGCCGCTTCACGCTTGTGGCTGACGATCTCGCCGATGCGAACCACGAACTCTCCATCGCCGACACCGTCGACGACGGCCACATCGGCTGGCGCGAGATAAGCGCGGCGCCCGCCGACGGTGGAACGATCGCCGCGTCCAGCGTGCCCGAGACGAGCCTGTCGGACTACCTGCGCAGGTACCCCGACAACATGCTCCAGAGCCCGATCGACGTGCGGACTGGAATGCTGACCTTTCGCGCCGCTTCAGGCGCGTCAATGCCGGCGGCGCCCGAAGACGAAGGTACGAGCGGCCCGCTTACCCCACGGCAGACGGCGGCCGATCCGCTTGCTTCACTGGTCAACGCTGACCTCAGTCCGCTCGTCGCGGCAGGTGCCATCGCGCTCAGCCTGGGGCTGGGCGCGCTGCACGCCGCCTCTCCGGGTCATGGCAAGACCCTGGTGGCGGCCTACCTGGTCGGCGCGCGCGGCGATGCGCGGGCCGCGGTCGCCATCGGCCTCACGGTGGCACTGACGCACACCGCTGGCGTATTCGTTCTGGGGCTGCTGACGCTCCTGGCGAGCGAGTTCATCCTGCCCGAGCGCGCGATCGCGTGGCTGACACTTGCGTCCGGTGCCATCGTGCTCGTCCTAGGCGGCACGCTCGTCGGTCGCCAGCTGCTCGCGCTCCGACGTTCGCGCGAAACCGAACATGACCATGGGCACACGCACCGACACGCCCACGGACACGCCGACGACGCCGAGGACGAACACGTCCACTTCGACGCCGAAGAATCCGCCTCTCGGCCCCCAGGCCGGCTCTCTTCGCGTAATGCGATCGCGCTCGGGTTCGCGGGGGGCCTTGTCCCGAGCTCGTCGGCGCTCATCGTCCTGCTCGTCGCGATCACCACGGATCGGCTCGTGTTCGGCTCGCTGCTGATCGTGGCCTTTGGTCTCGGCATGGCAATCGTGCTCGGCGGCCTCGGTCTGATCATTGCCTTCGGCCGGCGCTTCCTCGCCGATGCTTCGCCGGGCTGGCTCGATAGGCCCGTGCTTCGCACCGTCGGCTCTGCACTCCCGCTGGTAGCGGGCGTCAGCATCGTCGCGACCGGCGTCTTCGTGACCGTCACGGCACTTCCTGCTGCATGGGGTTGACAGGGCGCGATGATGCACACGTACGACAGCGCCGTATCAACGGCATGACGGCGGGGCACGCCGGAGCTGAATGGCGTCGCTCGCCCGCTTGTGATAGGGAGAGATCGGGCATGAACATCGCGACACGGCGGCTTCTGATGGGCGTCACCACGGCGGCGCTCCTGCTCTTCCCCGGGGTGGTGATGGCGGCAGATCACCTCGACGCGCCAACGCCCAAGAGCGATGGCCGCATCGATATCAACGACGTCTACGTGTTCGAGGGATCGGATGCCTCCAATACGGTCCTCTCGTTTGACGTCAACCCAGCGGCCGGGGTGCTCTCTCCGACGACCTTCCGACCGGATGCGGTGTACTCGATCCGGATCGACACCGACGGGGACTTCATCGCCGATATCGCCTACCAGTTCACCTTCACCGCTGAGGCCGCCGGATCTCAGGTGTTGACGGTGACACGCGCCGAAGGTGCCGCTGCCGCCGGATTCACCCCGGGCACGGTTGTGGCCACTGGAGCGACGAACACCAATCTGACCGTGACGACTGGCGGGATGGTCTTCGCCGGGTTGGTGGACGATCCGTTCTTCTTCGACCTTCAATCGTTCATCGACTTCAAGACCGAGCTCCTCAAGGGCAGCCTTGCCGGCGCAGCATCGATCTGCTCGGAAGACCCCTCGCCGAACTTCTTCGCGGGGTTCAACGCCACCGCGATCGTGTTGGAGGTGCCTGACTCAGCGCTCGCCCCACAGATCAACGTCTGGGCCGATACGGCCATTCCGTCGGGCGGCGGCTTCCTCCAGGTCGAGCGCATGGGCAAGCCGGCGATCAACACGGTGTTCAACCACACCGACGACGAGAAGGAGGCGTACAACTTCGCCGTCCCGGCCAACGACGTGGCGGACTACCACGACCGCGTGGCAGGCGTGATCGAGCTGATCCGGTCGCTACTGGGCGAGACGGACGCGGAGGCCGCAGCGTACGGCGATGCGACCGCCGACGTTCTGCTTCCGGATGTGCTGCCGTACGACACCGGGAACCCGGCCGACTACACGATGCTCAACGGCAGAGCGCTCGACGATGACGTGATCGACTTCTCGTACGCCGTCGTGACCGGCGCCGGAGAGGATCCGGCCGGGCTCGACAGCGACTGCGTCGCGAATGACAGCACCTTCCGGTCGAGCTTCCCGTATTGGGGCGTCGCGAACGCGATCGCCACTCCTGCGCCGAGCGCCACGGCGGCAGCCACCGCTTCAGCGATCCCGAACACCGCGAGCGATGACGGCACGGGCCGGCCAGTGGTCGTCCTGACCCTCGTGGGCGGGGCGTTGTCGGCAATCCTGTTGGCCGGGATGCTGTTGGCTCGCGGCCACCGTCGTCCGACCGTGTAAACGACTGATCGTCCTGTCCACTCACGATGAGCCCCGCGCCGCGCGCGGGGCTCATCACGTAATCGTCAGCCGAAGGATTCCGGGGGTGTCGCGCGTCTAATGTCGATGCATGCGCGCGCTGGCCGAGCTCCGTAACCGCGTGCCGGGCGTCCGCGCGGGTCGCGGGCTGGTTTACGGGGCGCTGCTCTGGGCGATCAACGACGAGCTGGCCAATACCGTCCTCGGCACCGCACGACCGCCCGAGGCATACCCAATTCTCATCTCACCTTCGCGGGCTTGCGGTCACCTCGTGCTGGGTCGATACCGATATCGGCGCGGACCTCCTCGGCGTCATCGACGTGATGAGGGAACCGTCCGACCATCTCCCGGCCACACGGCAGGCAACCGGACCGATCTCGCTCTACCTGGCGCGACCCTCACGCAGCATGGCGACCGACGTGTCGATGCGGCGTTGCCGCGTCTCGTCGGTCTTGGCGCCCTCGACGGACAGGACGTGCCACTGCCGCAGGCTGAACGACAGGCCTTCGAAGAACTGGCGCGCTTTCGGCTCGGCATCCAGGGCGGCCGCAAAGTCGGGCGGGACGGTCACCTCGCGCGGCGCGGTGTCCAACTCGATGTCGACGTCGACTTGGTCCCCGCCGGCGACGCCGGCTTTCTCGCGGGTATCGGCGCTGACGCCCACCATGAACTGCCCGCTCACCGTCGCGACGCTGCTTCGGTAGGTGTAGCCGTTGAGCGTGACCTTGACGGCGGGCCGCTTGCCGGATCCCAGGGCTTCGACGATCTCGTCGGGGACACGGATCCCGGTGGCGGTCTTGTCGCCCTGCAGGATCGTCGTGTGGAACCTCACGGGTTGAAGGTAATCGACGACCGCTCGTGTTCGCGAGCGACGGTGCGGCCTAACACGAAGAGCGCGTATGCGAGCACCGAACTCGCGAACAGGGCCGGCGTGGACGGCGCATACGTCGCGCGGCTGCTCACGCGCGGCCGGGCGAGGTGCTGGCGACAGATGAGGTCGTCGCGGCAGCAGCCGCGATCGCCCAATCTCGTTCACGGCGATCGGTCGCGTGGAGCTCAAGGGAGTTCCCGGCGCGCTGGCGCTGTACTCGGCACGCCGCGCCGGCTGACCGGTAGCGGCGTCCGGCTACGCCCGTTCCCTAGGGTTGCGGAGGCTGCGCCCCCTGCGCCAGAAGCGTCACGCCGTTCTTCCGAATCCGAATGCGTGCCCAGTTCGAGTTGTTCGTGTCGTTCGACTCGACGAACTGCGCGAGGGGATCGGCCGCGATGGTCAGGACGTAGTCCCCGTACGCCAGGCCCGTGATGTCGATGTATTGGAGGCCGATGTTGGACGGGTACTCATCCCCCCACCCGACGGAGAGGCCCATCGGCACGTTCCCGGCACCATCGGTCGCGCATGCGGACGTCGTCGTCGGGTAGTAGTAGACCGGCGTGGTGCCGGGATACGCGTAGTTGTCCCAGAAGCAGAAACCCGTCTTGGCGCCTCGACGCAGAACGTTGGCCGGCGAGTTGACACTCGCCAGCGTCCAGTGCTGGAGCTCGCGTACGTGCCAGTGGTTGTGCCCGTCCCCGGCGAAGAACATCGTGGCCCGTGTTGGGTATGCGGTCCAGCCGCCGCTCGCTGTGTCGCGGATCCGCTGCGTGACGTCGTAGGAGCCAGGCGTCGCCGAGTTCGGGACGCCGTACACGTCGAACGGTCCGGCGCCGACGTTCACCACGATCGTGTCGAAGCGCAGCCGCCTCACCCCACGCGCCCCGTGCTCGACGCTGAAGTCGCGCGGCGCGAGCATCGCCAGGTCCGGCCGCAGCTCGGTGGTCGAATCCGCGCTCGCGACCGACCCGCCTATCAGCGCCGAGGCAATGACCGCCGTAGCGAGCGCGAGTCGAACGAATCGGTGGCTGTTCATGCGCTCTCGGCCGTCCAAGTGATGGGTGCGCAGTATCTGTCCTTGAGGACGGGTTGTCGATGGGCGCACGCACGGCGATTCCCGCATCATCGACGTACCGCAGCGGGACGGGCGGCCAGGCGCCCGGGGCCGCGTTGAGACGCTGGTAAGCAGGCTGCAGCAGGTAGAGATCGCGCCCCTCCGCGAGTCGAATTGATGGACCTCGTTGCCGAGCAGGCGCGCGATTGCGGGATCGCGCTCAACGTGATACCCGCCGACGCCGGAACCGTGATAGGGCCATTGGGCAAGTGGCCACACATCGCGGGCGGCTACGACGAGCCGTTCGATGCAACCTTCCTCGGCTGGGGCACGACGCCTGACCCGAGCGCCTGTTCGATTCGCGCCACGTGACGTCTGCCGACAACCCGCAGGATGCGAACTTCATGGGATTCAGCGATCCGCGCGTCGACGAGCTGCTGGACGAGGGTGTCTCGACCTATGACCAGCGCGAGCGTGGCCGCATCTATCGGGAGTACCAGACCGTGCTGGCGCAGGACCAGCCAGTGCTCTTCGGCTGGGCGCCGACCGATCGTGACGTGATCGCCTCAGGCGTCGGATTGACCGATGGCGACCTCAACCTGTCGTCGCGGTTCTGGTTCTGGCAGGTCGAGAAGCTCGTCGTTCGACGCTAGCCCGCTAACCCGCCGCCGCCCGGCGTCGCTTGTCGGGGGCATCCTCGGCGACGACCGCGAAGGCGAGCCCTACCACGGCGACGAGCGCGATCGCGAACGCCAGGAGGAACATGCGGTCGAGACCGAGCGCATCGGCCCCCAGGCCGCCGAGACCTGATCCGAGGATCATCGCCAGCCCGTAGACCACTGCGGCGAGCATGCCCTGCGTCGTCGCTTCAGCGCCGGCCGGCGCGTGGCGCGCCACGTACGTGACACCGCCGACGAGCAGCAGGGCGAACCCGCCACCAGCGAGCACCATCGTGGCGAGCACGCGCACCGGGTCGTCGAGCAGCGCGATGGACAGCGCGCGTAGGGCGAACAGCGCCGCGCCGGCCACGACGAGCCTATCGCCGCCCCAGCGCGAGGCGAGACGCGGCAAGGCGAACATCAGCGGGATCTCGACGATGGCGCCCAGCGCCCACGCACTGCCGACGAGGGATGCCGGCGCTCCGAGCGAGACGAGCCGGATCGAAAGAAAGGCGCTGACCGCGGAGTTCGCGCCCCAGGCGACGAGCACGGCGATCAGGAACCGGACGAGCGCCGGCTCGCTGAGAACGGAGCGAATTCGCGACAGGCGGGCCGGCGCGGCCACCGCGCCGGCCGGTCGCAACGAGACGGCGACGACAACCCGTCGCCAGCAGGGCGGGGATGAAGACCGCGAACAGGCCGCGAATCCCGACCCGGTCGATCAGCGCTCCGATCAGGAATGCGCTCACCACGAAGGATGCCGATCCCATCACCCGGAAACCGGCGTAGCGGTTGCGGTCCGCGCAGGCGATTCGCACCGCGCGCGTCGAGCAGCGGCGCAACGCTCGCCATAGCCAGCCAGGTCTGACGATCGCGATAACAACCTGCGGACCGTTCGCCGCTAGGCCGAGCAGCGTCGCCGGCGGCGGCGCCGAACGCGGGTGCGGGGAGAACCCACCGCGCCGCTGCATATCGGTCTGCGAGGGTGCCCCACGCCGGGGCTGCCAGCATGCCGGTCGTGGCGGCCAGCGCGGCGAGCCCGCCCACCGCGGTCAGCGGCAAGCCCAGCGATCGGTAGTAGACCGGCAGGTGCGGAGCCCACGCGCCAACCGCGGTGAAGAGCGTGACGTAGGCAAGCCGCGCCCGCGTGGCATCGGACACGCGAAGCGTCAGCGCCAGTCGATCGAGACGATCTCCATGGGCTCGGCGATGCCGCGCAGCGAGGCGGCCCGTGGCTCCGAGATCGGGAAATGGCTGCTCGTGCCGACGGTCGCACGACTCGCCAGGATCTGTCCACCCTCCGCCAAGTCGGAGATGCGCGCCGCCTCGTGGACCCCCTTGCCACGGAAGTTCTTGCCCACCTGCGTTGCGCCGGAGGCATGAAGGCCGATGCGAACCTGTGGCGCAAAGCCCGACGTCCGCCGGTGCTCCGCGAGCCTGCGCTGGATCGCGACCGCGCAGGCGACCGCCTCGTCGGGACTGTCGAACCCGACGAAGAAGCCATCGCCCGTGGCGACGACCTCCTCCCCGCGGTGGGCGGCGAAGAGCGAGCGCAGCGTCTCGTCGTGCCAGTGCAACAACGTCTCCCAAGCTTCGTCTCCCAGCGCGGCGACGAGCGCGGTCGACTTCACGATGTCCGTGAACATGAACGTCTTGATCACCCGTCGGGGGGCCGTTGACGCTGCGCCTCGCAGCTGCCACGGCAGCAGCTCCTCGACCTCTTCGATCTCGATGGCCTGGGTGGGGCACGAGTCGGCCGCCTCGACCAGGAGCTCGTGCTCGACGCTCCCGACGTCGACGACATCGGCCTTGGCGAAGTCACCCGGTATCCAGTCGAATGCTGTGGGTGCCAGGGTGATGCAGTTACCCGCGCCGACGCACTTGTGACGATCGACGCGCACGCGGACCGGCATCAGACCGTCCTCAACGCGAACGCGGTGGCCTCACCGCGCGACGCCGCGCCAACGCGCGCAAAGAGCCCGGCCAGGCGCCGTACCACCGGCTCCTCGTCCATCCCCAACTCCGCGGCGATCTCGCGGTTGGTGCGCCCCTCGGTGAGCAGCCGCAGCAGCGAGACGTCTGCCTCGTCGAGCTCGGGCACGCCCGCGGCGGACTCCGATGGCGCCTGCTCGGCGGGCACCGCGATCGGGCCTGCCAGCTCCGTGAGCTCGCGGCCGACTGGCCCGCGGAACCACCGCACGCGTACCTCCTCGTCCACGGAGCGCTGAGCGATCGTGGCGACCAGGATCTGGAGGTACTGCCGGCAGGAGGCCGCTTCTTCCGACGTCCCGCAGTCGATCATCGCGCGCGCCGCCGGAAGGAGCGTCTCGAGGTGGCCGTCCTCGTGGAGGGCGCCCTGCAGCGCCGCGATCGCGCGGCGGCTGGCCGCGGCGGCCTCGTCCCGCGCCCCGCGCGCGAGGTGCACGGTGGCGAGTGCGGCGTCGGCCTGCGCTCCCCACGATGGGTGGCCCGGCAGCAGCGCCGCCACCTCGCTGGCCTCCGTCGCACTGTGCTCGGCGATGCCCATCAGCTCCTCGTCATGCCGGGCGGTGCCGAGTCGCGCGGCCTCGAGCGCGAGATGTGCAAGGGCCTCACAGCGGGCCGCCGGGCGTCCCTGGTCGGTCGCCAGGCGCACGGCGCGTTCGAAGTGATCGCGCATCCCCGCGACCTCGTTCCGGCGCGCGCAGACCGTGCCGCGCAGCGCCTCGAGACGGCGGGCGCGAAGGGGACTCGGAGCGGCCTGCGCCGCAGCGACGGCACGGTCGATCCAGCGTTCGGCCTGGTCGATCTCACCGAGCTCGAGGTGCGTATTGGCGAGGCCGATGGCGGCCGAGAACTCGATGGGGCGTTCACCGAGCGAGCGCGCCGCCGCGTACGCGTCCTGGCCGCGAGCGAGGGCAAGCTCCGGAATGACCTTGGCGATGGCGAAGACCTGGACGCCGTACAGCATCTGGACGTCGGCCTGCGCCCGCTCGCTCTCCATCGTGAACGACCGCGACCGCGTGGCGAGACGGCGGATCTCCTCGATCCGGCGGCCGGAGAAGGTGAGGTGCACATCCGGCGCCCAGTGGCCGTAGGCCATCGCGATCACGCTCGACATCGCGCCGCGGCGGTCCCCCAGGCGCTCGTAGATGTCCAGCGCGCGGCCGTAGTACTCCATCGCCTTCTGGAAGTACGGCGCCGGCGGCAGGCTCGGCATGATGTCCTCGACGGTCTCGCCGCCGGCGATGCGCGCGAGGAGCTCCGTGCCACGTCCCGCGCGGACGAAGTCGACGAACCACGAGCGCACGTGGGCGATCGACAGGATCCCCAGCTCGCGAAGCGCCGCCGCCAGCGCGGCCTCGTCGCCGAGCCGCTCGGCGAGCTCCGCGGCCCGCGTCAGCGGCTCTTCCGCGGCTGCCTGTGCCTCCATGTCGCTCGACGGGGCGTAGGTCTCGCCGAGCGTCGTCTCCAGCAGTGCCTGGGAGAGTTCGATGCACGCCGCCAGCTCCGTCTTCGCGTCGCCGGCCTCGACGGCGAGCTCGCGCACGCGACGCGCGAGCGCGGCGGCACGGTCGTAATCCTCGGCAAGGCGGAGGGCGGCCGCACGCCGGAGCATGACCTCCAGCTCGAGCTGCCGGTCTCGGAGCGCCTCCGCCAGCGCCGCCAACTCCGCGAGGCCGTCGAGCCGGTCGCCGGGTCGCCGCAGCATCTCCAGCGCGTCGTCCTGGGCGCGCAGCAGCGCCACGCGGTCCTGAGCGGCCGACGTGCTGGGGATCGCCAGCTCCACGAGCCGGAGCGCCTCTTCGGGCGCCCGCGCCTCGAGCGCGGCGCGGGCCGCCGCCACGGCAAAGCGCGCGGCGCGCTCCGCGTCGCCGGCCGAGATCGCGTGCTGCGCGACCAACCCGAGGCTTGCCGCCGGCGGCTCGCCGTCCGCGGTGAGCAGGTCGACGATCGCGCCGTGGATCGCCCGCTTTCGCGGCGTGGACAGGCTCCCACCGGCGAACTCGCGGACCTGCTCGTGGCCGAAGCTGTAATCGGCGGCCGAGCCGGCGGAATGCTGGACGAGCAGCCCCGCGGCGGTCGCCGGCGCGAGGCGCTCGGCGAGCAGCTCGGTGTCCGCGCCGTTCTCGCCCAACCGCTGCCGCACCGCCTCCACGTCGCGGAGACTGAAGCTGCGTCCGAGGACGGACGCCACCGCGAGTACGGCGCGCGTTTCGTCCGGCAGGCGAGCGGCGCGCCGTTGGATAAGCGTCCGGACCGATGACGGCACCAGGCGCTCGGCGTTGCGCGCCAGCGTCCACGTCCGGTCGATCTGCTGGAGAAGTCCGGTGTCCCGGTAGGCGCGCGCAAGCTCCTCGACGATGAACGGGACGCCCTCCGCCTGCGCGTGCATCGTGGCTGCGCTCGACGCGTTCACCTCGGCGGCGAGAATCCGCTTGAGGAACTCGGTGGTCTCGACCTGGGAGAAGCGCTGGAGCGAGAGGCGGCGCACGGTGCCCATCCGCTCCATGTCGGCCAGCAGGGTGACCGTTTCGTTGACCAGCGCGGCCTCGTTCGGCCGCATGGCGAGGAGGATGAAGATCGGGCTGCGGGCGTCGGTCCGTACCACGTAGCGCAGCATCCGCAGCGAGTCGTCGTCAGCCCACTGAACATCGTCGAGCAGCAGCGCGAGCGGTCGACGCGTCGCGAGCGCCCGCAGCGCCAGCGCGGCAAGGTCGAAGGCGCGCAGCAGCTTGTGATCGGGCGGCATCCCCTCCAGGTCGGCGTCGTCGCGTCCGGTGATGGCGCGCAGCGCGCGCTCGACGGCCTCCTCCGCATCGGTCCCTGCAACGGCCTGTTGCGCGGCTTCCGAGGCAAAGATCGAGCGGGCGATCAGGAACGGACCGCGGATCTCCTCGTCCGCGGTGACGGCGACGTGCGTGAAGCCCATCGCCTCGGCCAGCTCAGAGGCCGCGATCACCAGTCGGGTCTTGCCGATGCCGGGCTCGCCCTCGAGTGTCAGGGCGACCAGCCGGCCGCGCGCCGCAGCGGCCAGCTCCTGCTCGATGGCTTCCATCTCGACGGGCCTGCCCACGAGCGAGCAGCGCTCGCGGACGACGTGGAGCTCGAGGGGCGCGGCGGGAGCGAGAAAGCCGCCGCCGCCATCGGTCTTGGGCCGTGTACTCGGGCGGGTGTGGTCGCGCGCGGTCTCGGTCAGACGGGCCACCGGCCGAACAATACCCGCCGCGGCACCGAGTGTCGCGCACGCAACCCCGTCGGGATCTCTTCGGCTATTGCCGCGAGGGCGGAGAGCGGCCATGATCCCGCGGATGCGGGGCAGCCGGCTGTGGTCGGCGATCATCGCTGCGCTCGTCGTCGCGTGCAGCGGCCCCGGCGCGACCGACACGCCGCGACCTTCCGGCGGCGATCGATCCGAGCGGCTCGTCATGGGGGTCGCCTCGCTCTACCCGGGCAACCCCTACTTCCTGTTGCTGTCGAACCTGGCCATCCAACCGGAAGCACCCGCCCTCGCCCGCCTCGCACACACCTCGCTGTACCGATACGACGACTCGCTCTCTCCCGTTCCGGATCTCGCCGCCGAGCCGTGCACAGTCGGCGGGGACGGACTGACCATCACGTGCACGCTCAAGACGGCGGAATTCTCCGACGGCTCCGCGCTCACGGCCGATGACGTGGTCTTCACGTACGAGCTCGCACGGCGGAGCGAATGCGGCTTCACGCAGGCGCTCACGTGCCTCGAGACGCTCGAAGCGGTGAGTGCCATCGACGAGCGGACGGTCGAATTCCGCTTGAGCCGTCCCGACGCCAGCTTCCTGACGCTCGCCCTGCCGCTGATCTTCATCGACTCGCAGGCAGCCGTGGAGGCCGCCTACGCGCCGATCGCGGAGCGGGCGGAACAGCTCGATGCGGTGGACCTGCGTCGCATGGCCGATCGGATTGAAGATACGGTCGGCGGCGATCCGACCGAGTGCGAAGCGCTGGTCGAGCAGGCGGATGCGATGTACGCCGCCCTCGGTGCGACTTCCATCCCGCAGCGCTATTTCGAGACGGGCTCGGGAGGCGCGTTCGAGCCGTGCAATTACATCGAGTTCGCCGGGCAGGGCCTCTCGGCCATCGCGGACAGCCTCGAGACCACCGGCTACGAAGCACTCACGGCCGCGTATCCCGCGCTCCCATTCAACTGGGAGCCGATCGGCGCGGGCGCCTGGCGCTTCCGCGAGCTGCCGGACGCGCGGACGATGGTCTTCGAGGCCAATCCGGGATATCACGGCGATCCGCCTGCAACCCCCGAGATCGAGTTCCGTGTCTTCGCTTCAAGCTCGGAGGCCGTCGCCGCGATCCGGAGCGGCGAGGTCCAGTGGTACACCGACGTTTTCCCGGACGCCTACAAGGAGCTTCGCGACGAGGCGGACGTCGTCATCGCGGAGTACGACGGTCCGGCGTTCTCGTTCGTCGCCTTCAACGTGCGTGAGGGTCGGCTCTTCGCCGACCGCAACCTGCGCACGGCGCTCGAGCTCTGCATCGACAAACCCGCGACAGTCGACGCCGCAACCGGGGCCGAGGGATCGGTCATCTACTCACCCATCGAGCCGGTCTCATGGGCGTATTGGGACGAGCTCCCGCGGCCGCCCCGCGACGTCGAAGAGGCTCGAAGGCTGATCGAGGAATCAGGCTGGCAGCCCGGCCCGGACGGAGTCTACGAGCGCGATGGACGCCGCCTTGGGACCGATGTCTACGTCCGCTCCGACAACGAGCAGTACGTCCGATTCATGGACCTCCTCGCCGAGCAGGCGAGCGAGTGCGGATTCGATCTGCGCGTGGTTCCGGCGGACCCCGACACCGTCTTCCGCCCACTCAACGAGTACCCGCACATCCCCGCCGGCTCGGACGAGCCGTTCGACGCGATGTTCTTCGGCTGGGGCCACGGCTTCGACCCGCACGACATCCTCTTCGACTCGCGCTATGTGAGCTCGGAGGAGAACCCATCTGGCCCGAACGTGATGGGCTTCAGCAATCCACGCGTCGACGCTCTCCTCGACGAGGGCATCTCGACGTACGACCAGCGTGCGCGAGGCAGGATCTACCGCGACTTCCAGGCGATCCTCGCCGAGGAGCGGCCGGTCCTGTTCGCCTGGGCCTGGATCCGCCGCGACGCGATCTCGCCACGCCTGCGTCTCGCCGACGGCGGGGAGATGAACCTTGACTCGTTCTTCTGGTTCTGGCAGATGGAGAAGCTCGTCGTCGATGCGTGAAGTGATGCGGGCGTTGGAGAGACGCGGCCTCGCGGTCGTCGCCGGAGTGCTCTGGCTGGCCGCGTGCACGGGGACGCCGCAATCGCCGTCGCTTTCCGTTCCGCCGGTCGGGACCGGTGAGCCGATCGTCATCGGGATTGCCGTCCCGCCATTTGCCCCGTCGCCGTTGTTCACGTTCGGGAACGCCCGCGCCACCCCGTTCCGTCCGCCCGCAGCGCGGCCGGAGCTGGCGACGCAGCTCGTCTACAACGCCCTCTATCGGTACGACGACACGCTCTCGCCCGTGCCGGACCTGGCGGCAGAGCCGTGTGACATCGCTGCCGACCAGGTGACGATCACATGCCAGCTCGTCGAGGCCAGCTTCCACGACGGGACGCCCGTCACGGCCGACGACGTGGCGTTTTCGTACGAGCTGGGACGGCGCAGTCCCGAGTGCCTGTGGGCGTTCGGTACGTGTTACGACGAGATGCTGGAGTCCGTCACGGCGCTGGACGAGCGGACGGTCGAATTCCGGCTCACGGCGCCCAACGCCACGTTCCTCACGCTGATCCTGCCCGGCGTCTTCATCGACTCGAGGGCCGTCGTGGAGGCGGCCTACGCGCCGCTTGCTGAACGGGCGCCGACGCTGGACGCAGCCGATTATCGCAGGGCGTCAGAGGCGATCAACGCAGAGGTCTTCGAATCCCAGGCACCGAACTGCGAGGGGCTGATGGCCGATGCTGAGGCGCTCCTTCGCGCGGCGGCGATCGATCCGCTGCCCCGAGACCAGTTCCACCAGGCGGACGGATCGTTCGACGCCTGCCTGTACGCGGAATGGACCGCCGTGATCCTCAACGACGTCGGCGCCAGTCTCGAGGCGGAGGGCCTGGACGCAATCGGTCTGGCGTATCGGGCGCTCTCCTCCGCCAGGGCGCCCATCGGTACGGGTCCGTGGAGGTTCGTCGAGATCGTGGACGGGACACGCGCGGTCTTCGAGGCGTACGGCGGCTATCACCTCGGCCCGCCGGCCACTCCGCGTATCGAGATCCGGGTGATCCGCGACTGGGCAGCCGCCCCGGATCTCGTGCGCAGCGGAGAGCTTCACTGGCTCACGCTCCCATCGGACGAGATCTACGACGTACTGCGCGACGACCCCGGCATCCAATTCGCCGAGTTCCCCGGCACGACGTATTACATGCTCGCGTACAACCTGCGCGACGGGATGCTGTTCGCAGAGCACGCCGTGAGGTCCGCGATCGAGCTGTGCATCGACAAGCCGGCGACGGTGGACGCCGCAACGGCGGGGACCGGAGACGTGCTCTATTCGCCCATCGACCCGTTCTCGTGGGCGTACCAGCCGGACCTTCGGCGTCCCGAGCGCGACGTGGACGGGGCGCGTGGCCTCGTAGAGGCAGCGGGCTGGACGGAGGGCGATGACGGGATCTACCAGCGCGACGGACGCCGCCTCGCGACCGATGTCTTCGTCGCGGCACTCGACGCGCAGCGCGTTGCGTTCATGGACCTGGTGGCGGAGCAGGTGCGCGACTGCGGCATCGAGCTGACGGTCATCACGGCGGACCCCGTCACCGTCTTGGCGCCGCTCGAGGAGTACCCGCACATCGCGGGCGGTTACGAGGAACCATTCCAGGCTTTGTTCTTCGGCTGGATCCATGGGTACGACCCGCACGACGACCTCTGGCACTCGCGGAGCGTGACGTCGCCCGAGCAGCCCAGGGCGCCCAACGTCATGGGGTTCGCTAATCCGGAAGTCGATGCGCTCCTCGACCAGGGAATCGCGACCTACGACCAGCGCGAGCGGGCCCGGATCTACCGCGAATTCCAGGAGCTCCTGGCGGAGGAGCGCCCAGTCCTCTTCGGGTGGGCGAACCGTGTCCACGAGGCGCTCGACCCGCGGCTCGGGCTCACGGAGGGCGAGCCGAACCTCTCGTCGCCGACGTGGTTCTGGCAGCTCGAGAAGCTCGTGCTCACCGAGGACCGATAATTGCTGAGGGAGCCCCTGCTGAGGTCGCCCCAACGATGAAGCGACATCCCGTCGCCGTCGTCGTGGCAGCGATCTGGCTGGCCGCCTGCACCGCGACGCCGCAGCAATCGCCCTCGCCGTCGGCTCCGGTGATCGGAAGCGGTGAACCGATCGTCATCGGCCATCCGCTGCCGCCCTTCCTCCCGTCGCCGTTCTTCACCATCTCGAACGCCTTCATCCCGGGATTCCGCAACCCGTCGCGCACCGACCTGGAGCTGCAGATGATCTACAGCGCGCTGTATCGGTACGACGACTCGTTCAACGCCGTCCCCGACCTCGCGGCCGAGCCGTGTGAGGTCGCGGACGACGGAGTGACGATCACGTGCGCGATCGTCGAGACGACGTTCCACGACGGCACGCCGCTGAGGGCGGACGACGTCGCGTTCACGTACGAGCTCGGGCGGCGTCAACCGGACTGCTTCTGGGCATTCGGAGGGTTGTGCCCGGGCATGCTCGAATCCGCCACGGCACTCGACGAGCGCACCGTCGAATTTCGGCTGACAACGCCGAACGCCACGTTCCTGACGAACGTGCTGCCCGGCGTGTTCATCGACTCGCGCGCCGTCGTCGAAGGGGCCTATGCGCCGTTCGCGGAGCGCGCGCCGGACCTCGACCCGGAGCACTACGTCGCGGCGTCCGATGCGATCTTCGAGCAGCTGACCTCCGGGGAGCCGAACTGCGAGGGAGCCGTCGCCGACGCCAACACGCTCCTGGAGGCGGCGGGCATCGAGCCACTCTCGCCGGAATTCTTCACCGACGCCTGCATGCAAGCCGAGTGGGTCGACACACAGATCGATGCGGTCGAACTCGCCCTGCGTGCGACCAGCGATCTCGACGCGATGGCATCGGTGTACCCGGCGCTGTCGTTCAATCGGTCCCCCATCGGTACCGGACCGTGGAAGTTCGTCCGCGTCGAAGGCGGCAACCGCGCGATCCTGGAGGCGTTCGATGGGTACGACTTCGGCAGGCCTGCGACGCCGCGGGTCGAGCTCGTCGTTGTCCGCGATCTCGACGCCGCGGGTGACGCGGTCGTGAACGGCGAGATGACCTGGCTTCCCACTCCGCCGGTCGTTCCGGAGATGGCGGCGGAACTCCTGCGCCGGGCGGATCTCCAGCTCGCGGCCTGGCCGGACGCGACGTACTACATGCTCGCCTACAACCTTCGCGAGGGCATGCTCTTCTCCGACGCCAACCTCCGTGCGGCGATGGAGTTGTGCATCGACAAGCCCGCCAGCGTGGACGCTGCGACCGATGGAAACGGCGACGTGCTCTACTCGCCCGTCGAGCCACTCTCGTGGGCGTACAACCCCGACCTGCCGCGACCGCAGCGCGACGTTGATGAGGGCCGGAGACTGATCGTGGAGTCCGGGTGGACCGAAGGTGACGACGGCGTCTATCAGCGTGAGGGCCGCAGACTTGCGACCGATGTCTTCGTTCGCAGTGACGACCCGCCGCGCGTGAGGTTCATGGACCTCGTCGCCGAGCAGGTCGCCGACTGCGGTATCGAGCTCACCGTCATTCCCGCGGACGGCGAGACGGTCCTGCGCCCTCTGGGCGAGTATCCCCACATCCCGGGCGGCTACGAGGAGCCGTTCGACGCCGTCTTCATCGGCATCGGCCACGGCTTCGACCCGCACGACGAGCTCTGGCACTCGCGGACGATCACCTCCGAGGCGAACCCTGAAGACTTCAACTTCATGGGGTTCGCCAATGCGCGCGTCGACGACCTGCTGGATGAGGGGCTGACGACGTACGACCAGCGTGAGCGTGCCCGGATCTACCGCGAGTTCCAGGAGATCATCGCCGAAGAGCGACCCGTGCTCTTCGCGTGGGCGGACCGCGTCCGCGAGGTTCTCGACCCGCGACTGACGTTGACCGACGGCGAGCTGAACCTCTCCTCTCGGATGTGGTTCTGGCAGCTAGAGAAGCTCGTGCTCAGCGAGGACCGATAGCGCCGCGGGCGACTCCCGTCAGCGCAGGAAGAGGCTGATCTCCTCCCACCAGCCGTAAAGGTCGGCCCAGTCCTCGAGCGAGTCGCCGCTGCGGACGGCGCGCGCCAGGATCCGTTCGACGTCGTAGCTCCAGACGACCCACGACTGGCCTTCCGCCGGGTAGCACAGCAGGTGGCCGGCGTGGGTGGTGCCCGCCTCCCAGTTGCCCTGCGCGCGCGGAACGAGCGGACCACAGTCGCCGCGCTGAAGGTTCTGGTCACTGATCAGGCGGGTGACGCGGTCCTCGAGCGACTGGCGGCTGCTGAAGCGCTCGTACCAGATCACGTCGGCGGCCTCCCCGGCGGGGAGCTCACACCGCACCACCGCGACGCCACCCAGCGAGTCGGCGGGGTCCTCGCTCACCGTGCAGGACTCGCGGACCCGGCTCGATACCTGCGCAAGCAGGTCCTGCTGCTCGACCGTGGGTCCCGTCGCCGCGGGGGTCGGCGATGCGCCGTTCTCGCCGGAGCGGTCGGCAAAGCCGAGTACGAGGTACGCGCCCACGGCCGCCACCAGGAGCAGGCCGCCGACGGCCACCCAGCGTCCGATCCCGCGCAGTCGGTCGCTGGTCGCGACGATGTCGGCGACCCGCGTGACCACGCCCCGGCGCCGTGGCGCGAGCGCGGGGTGCGCGGCATCGACCGCGTCGACCCGGTAGAGCGCCACCGGCTCCGCGATACCCTTCAGGCGGCGCATGCGGCGGTCGGCGAAGCGGACCGGAAGGCTGGTGCGCAGCAGGCCGCGCACCGTATCGGTCACGAGGAGCTCGCCGGGGCGTGCCTGGGCGCAGACGCGCGCCGCCATGTTCACCGCCGAGCCAACGTAGCCCTCGGACGTCTCGACCGTCTCGCCGGCATGGACGCCGATGCCGACGCGGATCGGTCCTCCGCCCTGCGCG
>JBHENJ010000018.1:0-6318 GCA_046262115.1 Candidatus Limnocylindria bacterium
TGAGAAGCGCGCCAAGCTGCTGCGCGAGCAGACGCTCGCCTACTGCGCCGACCCACGCCGGCGTTCGGGCGCATGTAGTAGACGCTACGACATCGAGCGGGCGCCACGACAGCTGGCCGCTCGACCGCCGAAAGAAGCACGGCGCTAGCGCGCGGCGGCGTACCCGAGCTGAACTCGCATCCACTCAGTCCGTGTAGTAGACCCCGTCGAGCGCGCCCCAAGCTGCGGCGCTGAAGATGGCACAGGCACTCTTGGCGCGCGCGAACTCGCTGTCGGAGAGGCGCTCGATAAGGTCGGCCAGCATGGCAGGCTCATCAGTGTCGACGGCATGCGCCACGAAGTACTGCTGGGCATCGGCGTCGACTGTATCGGCGTAGTGCTCCCGCAGCCCGGCCAGCTTGCTGGACGCCGTCGCCGGCTGCTGGATCTCGAAGCTGTACAGCGCGCCGAGTGACTCAGGGACCGATGCGAAGGCCTGCTCGCCCACCGCCAAGAGGGTCTTCGACTGTGGCCGCCGCATCTTGGCGGTTGCCCCGAGCGCGGCGCGGAAGCGACTCCACAGCTCGTCGTGCTCGCGCTCCTCCGCCGCGTACGCCGGATACCCGATCCGCTCCCAGCCTTGGTCGACGATCGCGATGAACGGAGCCCACTCGTCGCTGTACTCCGCCAAGCGCTCGATCGGCAGCGTGCCGGCACGCCACTCGGTGTAGAACGGATGCTCGTTGAGGTCGAACTGGCGGACGATGGCGTCCAACTCGCCGATGCGACTGCTCATCTTGCGGTCACCTACCTCTGTCGATGGGGCGCCCATATGGCGAGCCTGCGCGTAGAGTACCCGGCCCGCCAGTGCCCACGGGTTCGGATTGACCCGGGTGTAGCATTCCCGGGCGCGCCCGCCCACATTAGGGAACTCGGAAGAGATGGCAAAGGTCCTGTGCGTCCTCTACGACGATCCGGTCGACGGGTACCCCGCGTCCTACCCCCGAGACGACATCCCCGAGATCGAGCGCTATCCGAACGGCCAGACTGCGCCGACCCCTGAGGGGATCGACTTCCAGCCGGGGCAACTCCTCGGCAGCGTCTCCGGGGAGCTGGGCCTGCGGCGCTTCCTCGAAGAGGCCGGCCACACGTTCGTCGTGACCTCCGACAAGGAGGGGCCGGACTCGGCCTTCGAGAGGGAGCTGACCGATGCCGAGGTCGTCATCTCGCAGCCGTTCTGGCCCGCGTACCTGACGGCCGAGCGCATCGCCAAGGCCTCACAGCTGAAGCTGGCGATAACGGCCGGCATCGGTTCCGACCACGTCGACCTCGGAGCGGCGATCGAGCGTGGGATCACGGTCGCCGAGATCACATATTCCAACAGCATCAGCGTCTCCGAGCACGTGGTGATGATGATCCTCTCGCTGGTGCGCAACTACATCCCGTCGTATCAATGGGTCGTCAAGGGCGGTTGGAACATCGCCGATTGCGTCGCCCGCTCCTACGACCTCGAAGGGATGCAGGTCGGGACAGTCGCCGCCGGCCGGATCGGATCCGCCGTCCTGCGGAGGCTGAAGGCGTTCGACGTCGGGCTGCACTACACCGATCGACACCGTCTGCCCGAAGAGGTCGAACGTGAGCTCGGGGTTACCTACCACCCCGATGCCGAGTCGATGCTGCCGGTCTGCGACGTGGTGACCATTAACGCGCCCCTGCATCCCGAGACCGAGCACATGTTCAACGACGCGCTGATCGGCAAGATGAAGCGCGGCGCGTACATCGTGAATACGGCCCGCGGCAAGATCTGCGACCGCGATGCCGTCGTCCGGGCGCTCGAGAGCGGCCAGCTGGCGGGGTACGCCGGTGACGTCTGGTATCCGCAGCCGGCTCCCCCCGACCACCCTTGGCGCACCATGCCGAACCACGGCATGACGCCGCACGTCTCGGGGTCGTCCCTGTCCGCGCAGGCCCGCTACGCGGCCGGCGTGCGGGAGATCCTGGAGTGCTGGTTCGCCGGTCGTCCGATCCGAGAGGAGTACCTGATCGCCGCCGGCGGTAGGCTCGCCGGGGCAGGCGCGCATTCGTACAGTGTCGCCGCCGCCGGCACGGGTGCCGCCGAGAGCCCGGACGAGTCCGACGGCGCAGGGCGGGCCACGACCTAACGGACGATCCGCTCGCCGGCTTTCTGGACGAGCTCGCGGCCGATCCGCCGGGTCCGGCGGCCGGGTCGGCCGCGGCGATCGTCGTGGCGATCGCCGCCGCGCTCACCGAGCTGGCCGCTAGGCGATCGGGCGAGGACGCGCTCGCGTCGCGGGCGGCATCGGCCCGGACCGCGGCTGTCCCGCTCGCCGAGACGGACGCCCGCGCCTACGCCGCGGTGTTGCGCGCGCGTGGGCACGAGCGACGAGCGGCCCTGGGCCGTGCCTCCGACGTTCTGCGTCAGATCGGGGACGCGGCGGGCGTGGTGGAGGAACTCGCTGCACCCCTGGTGGAGCGCGCCAGGCCAGCGCTGCGTGGCGAGGCGGCCGCGGCCGTGGAGCTGGCGCGCGCGGCGCGCCGCGTCAGCGAGCGCCTGATCATGTTCAACCGTGACGGCCAGGGACAACGCGAGATCCCGGCACGGGGATGGGCGCTCGGTCGGCGAGCTCAGCTGTCCCGCGGCGTTGTCGCCTGGGACGTCTTCGGCGCAGGTCCGCCCGTCGTGCTCGTCCACGGGACGCCGAGCTCGTCGTATCTCTGGCGCAACGTCGTGCCTGGACTCGCGCGAGAGTTCAGCGTCTACCTCCTCGACCTTCCCGGCTACGGTGATTCACCGGAGCCGGCCGCGGACGAGGCCTCGATCGCCACCCACGCGACCATGCTGCTCGAGCTCCTCGAGCACTGGGGGGTCGAAGAGCCGGCGGTCGCGGGACACGACATCGGCGGCGCGGTCACCCTTCGAGCGCATCTGCTCGGCGGGCGGCGGCTGCGGCGTCTGGCTCTCGTCGACGCGGTCGTCCTCACGCCCTGGATCACGCCCACGACGCGCCACATCCAGGCACATCTCGACGTGTACCGGACGATGCCCAACCAGATCTTCGAGCAGATCACCTCGGCGCATCTGCGAACCGCCGTCGCGACTGACGTCGATGAGCGCGCGTTTGCCGCATACCAGGAACGCTGGCGCGGCGAGGCGGGCCAGGCCGCCTATCTCCAAAGGGTCGCGCACTTCGACGAGCAACACACTCGCGAGTTCGAACCACTGCTCAGCGGCATCCGTGTGCCCGTGCTCATCCTGTGGGGGACGGACGACGCCTGGCTGGACCCCGCTCTCGCGGGCCGCCTCGGTGACCTGATTCCCAGGGCTGTCGTCGGGATGGTCCCGCGGGCCGGACACTTCGTCATGGAGGACGCGCCCGCAGAGGTCACGCGATCGCTGCTGGACTTCTTTCGGGGGTGACGGTCCGCGGGGCTCGTCAGGAGCCGCGGCGCAGCCGAGCGGAGATGCGGGATGCCGCCGTGAGGACGTGGAGCGCGATCTTGGTCTCGGCGCCGGCCGGCGGGAAGCGATACGCCGGGCCGTGGACGTGCACCGCCGCGCTGACGTCGCCTCCCGCGTCGGTGATGGGAGCGGCAACCGAGTTGATCCCCTCCGCGAACTCGTCACGGGTCCAGGCGTAGCCGTCAACCTGTATCCGGCGGAGTCGCTCGCGGATGGACGCCGGATCGACGAGGGTGCGCGGCGTGAACCGCTCGAGCCTGCTCGAGAGCAGGCGCTCGACGGCGGACGGCGCCATGTGAGCCAGGAAGACCTGGCCCGAGGACACCGCATGCATCGGCAACCGTGTCCCGGTCCAGTCACGCACCTGCACCTGGTGGGTGGTGTCCACCTGGTCGACGTAGTGGACGACGAAGCCGTCCGCCACCGACAGCCCCGCGGCCTCACCGACCGTCGAGGCGAGCTCGGCCAGCAGCGGGTGAGCGAGCGCGACGATGCTGCGGGTGGGAACCACGCCGGCCGCGAGCGAGACCATCGTGGCGCCGAGACGGTAGCGGCTGTCCCCCTGCGCCTGCTCGACGGCGCCCTCCCGGACGAGCGCGGCGAGGATACGCGCGGCGGTGCTCTTCGGCAGATCGGCCCGCTCGGCGACGCCGGTCACGCCGATCGGCCCGTCCCCGAGCGCACTGAGCACCGCGAACGCGCGCTCCACGGACTGGATTCTGGACACGGGCGTCCTCGTCGGCTACAGTCGGATCACTGTCCCATCATACGGTATCGTCCCGCATCGTGGAACACACCGCGTCGACAACAGGTTCCGGAGCACAGGTGGCAGACGACGACGAGGAGATCGATCTCGCATCGCTGTCGGACGAGGAGCTCGTCGAACAGATGCACAACGATCTGTACGACGGCATGAAGGACGAGATCGTGGTCGGCACCAGGATCCTCCTCGAGCGCGGGTTCCCCGCGACAAAGGTGCTCGACGACGCGCTCGTGGCGGGCATGAAGATCGTGGGCGTCGACTTCCGGGACGGGATCCTGTTCGTCCCGGAGGTCCTCCTCGCCGCGAACGCCATGAAGGCCGGCATGGAGATCCTTCGCCCGCTCCTCGCTGAGTCCGGCGCCGAGCCTATCGGCAAGGTCGTCATCGGTACCGTCAAGGGCGACATCCACGACATCGGCAAGAACCTGGTGGGCATGATGCTCGAAGGCGCCGGGTTCGAGGTCATCGACATCGGCATCAACACCGACGCGGAGAAGTTCGTCGCCGCGCTCGAGGAGCACCGGCCCGACATCCTCGGCATGTCCGCGCTCCTGACGACCACGATGCCGTACATGAAGGTCGTCATCGAGGCGCTGAAAGACCGCGGCATGCGCGATGACTACATCGTGCTCGTGGGCGGGGCGCCGCTCAACGAGGAGTTCGGGGCGGCCGTCGGCGCTGACGCGTACTGCCGCGACGCCGGCGTGGCCGCCGAGACGGCGCGCCGCCTGATCGATGAGCGCCGTGCGGCCGCCTGACGAGTCGCGGGTCGCCGCGCCTCGCGTTCTTGTGCTGGGCTGTGGAGCGCTGGCGCGCGAGCTGGTTGAGATCACCCGCGGGCTGCCGAACATGGATGTGGCCTGTCTCCCGCCATCCCTGCACAACCGTCCCGGCGGCATCCCGGGCGCTGTCCGAGCCAGGATCCGGGCTGCTCGGGCGCGCGGACTCCATGCGCGGATCTTCGTCGCCTATGCCGACTGCGGCACCGGAGGGCTCCTCGACCGAGTGCTGGCGGAGGAGGGAGTCGAGCGGCTGCCCGGCGCGCACTGCTACGAGGTCTTCGCCCGCTCGACCAGCTTCATGCGCCTCGCCGACGAAGAGCCGGCGACGTTCTGGCTCACCGATTTCCTTGCCCGAAACTTCGACCGGCTCGTCATCCGAGGGCTCGGGATTGACCGGCATCCGGAGCTGCTTGCCGTCTACTTCGGGAATTACCGGCGCGTGGTCTATCTGTCCCAGACGGACGATCCGGAGCTCGTGGCGCGGGCGCGCGCCGCCGCGGATCGGCTGGGTCTCCCCTTCCAGCACCGTCACACCGGCTACGGTGAGCTGGCGACCTCACTCGCGCTCGCCGCGGCTGGCGCCTCTCGAGGTTCCGCCGGGGCTCGCACCGCCGCGGGGGCTGCCTGAGCGATGGCCACGTTGACCGTCATCTGGTGGCGCGATATTCCCGCCCAGGTCCTGGCTCGGGAGGGCCGGCGGACGAGCAAGGTCGTCCTTCGTCCGCGCTTCCAGGTGGCGATCGACAAGGCCGCCAGCCGCGCCGGCAAGCGCGCCTACAACGACTACATCGAGGAGTGGCGCAGGGTCCAGCGCGCCTGCGGCGACGACATCGAGGCGGAGGTCCGCGCGGAGTCGAATCGCCTCGAGGTCGAATACACGAAGCACCGCCTTGCCGAGCTGATCGTCTCGGGGGGCGTGGAGGCCGGACCGGCGTTCCACCCGGCCACGGATGAGACGCCTGCCAAGTCGGTGCCCGATTGACCGATACAGTCGTCTCGTCCGCCACGCGCGAGGTCGTCATCGGTGACGACCGGCCGTTCGTCATCATCGGGGAGCGGATCAACCCAACCGGACGGACGCTGCTCGCGGAGGAGATGAAGGCAGGCGACTTCTCGCGAGTCGAGCGCGACACGGTCGCACAGGTCGAGGCGGGCGCCCAGATGCTCGACGTAAACGCGGGGATCCCGCTGGCCGACGAGCCGGCCATCCTGGCGAAGACGGTCCAACTCGTCCAGTCGCTGACCGACGTCCCCTTGTCGATCGACAGCTCGATCGTGGAGGCGCTCGAGGCCGGCCTGGCCGTCTACCGGGG
>JBHENJ010000019.1:0-30859 GCA_046262115.1 Candidatus Limnocylindria bacterium
GGCCGCTGACGGGTCCCGAGCCGACGACGCCGATGCGGTCGAGCCGACGAGGGACGCAGCGAGCGTCTCGTCGGCACCTGCCAGGCAGCGGCCCGAGTCCTAGAGCGCGACGCGGGCTCGCCGCAGACGCCTGGCGAGCGGTTGGTGGGCGATACTGGATTCGAACCAGTGACCTCACGGATGTGAACCGTGCGCTCTAACCGACTGAGCCAATCGCCCCGCTCGAGTATACGGCGAGGGACGACGCCAGCGACTAGAGCCTCCCCAGCACCCGCATCAGCAGGCTGAACAGCAGCATCGCCACGAGCGGCGACCAGTCGATCCCGGCCGTCGGCGGCAGGATCCGGCGGATCGGAGCGAGGATCGGCTCGGTGGCCCGGTAGATGAAGGCGACGAGCGTGCCGCCCCCGCGCGGTCCGAACCAGCTCACGAAGACGCGCGCGATCAGGAGCAGCCAGACGACGAGCACGAGGAGCTGGAAGAACGTGACCAGCACCGCGGGCATCAGCCGAGTATAGCCAGCCTTCCGGCCCTCTCCGGCCGTCCGGAACGCGCCGCGGGACGCGGATCAGTGCGGGTGCAGGCCGAAGATCGCCGTCCCGACCCGGACCACGGTCGCCCCCTCGGCGACTCCGGCCTCGAGGTCGCCGCTCATGCCCATCGACAGCTCTGGAAGCGGAGCGCCGAGCTCGTCCTCGAGCGCGTCGCGGAGCTCGCGCAGGCGCGCGAACGCGGGCCGCGCCTCGTCGGGACGCGCGACCAACGGGCCGATCGTCATCAGCCCCGCGACGCGCACCGCGGCGAGCGCCTCGATTGCGCGCGCCAGATCGCCGCGCTGCGACGGTTCCGCGATCGCGCGCGGGTCGAATCCGCCCTTCGACGGCTCATCAGTCACGTTGAACTGGAGATAGGCGACCGTGCGCGTGGCCTCCTCCGTCGCCACGCGGTCGAGACGCCGGAGCAGCGCGATCGAGTCGACGCTGTGAACGGTGGCGAAGGCACGTGCCGCCGCTCGCACCTTGTTGGACTGCAGGCGGCCGACGAGATGCCATTCGACGACGGGCAGCGCCGCGATCTTAGCGAGCGCCTCCTGGACCCTGCTCTCGCCGAGCAGCCGCATCCCGGCGTCGTACGCGGCGCGAACGGCGGGGAGCGGGATCCCCTTCGTCACGGTTACGAGCCGGACGGTCCGAGGGTCGCGCCCGGCCGCCTCGGCCGCGCTGCGGATTCGCTCGAGAACGGCCTCGTGCCGAGCGGCGAGGACCGCGCTCGAGGCGTCGGCGCTCAGTCGGTCTTGCGGCGCAGGAAGCTCGGGATGTCGAGCTCGCTCTCGGCGTACTCCGGGCGCTCGAGACTCGACCGCGCCGGCGCGGGCGCCCGCTCGGCTGCCGGTCGACCCTGCGCCGCGGGGCGCTCGTCGCGCGACCACGGAGAGCGGCCACCATCGGCCATCTGCTGCGACAGCACCTGCCGGTTCTCGCGCTCGAGCTCGATCTCCGCGAGCAGCTGGCGGCTGCGCTCGTCGATCGTCTCCGCGGCGGGCGCCCCGCTCGCAATCTCCACGGCCGCCCGCCGCGAACCGGTCGCCTTGCGCGTGCCGTCGAACCCGGTCGCGATGACCGTCACCTTGACCTCGTCGTGCATGCGGTCGTCGATGACGGTGCCGAAGATGATGTTCGCCTCGGCATCGGCCGCCTCCTTGATCACCTCGGCCGCCTCGTTGACCTCGAACAGCCCGAGGTCGCTGCCGCCGGTGACGTTGAAGAGGATGCCGCGTGCGCCCTGGATGTTGACCTCAAGAAGGGGGCTCATGACTGCGGCCCGGGCGGCCTCGACGGCTCGATTCTCGCCGGTCGCCACGCCGATGCCCATCATCGAGCTGCCGGCGTCGCGCATAATCGTCTTCACGTCGGCGAAGTCCAGGTTGATCAGCCCGGGGATGGTGATCAGGTCGCTGATTCCCTGTACGCCCTGGCGCAGTACGTCGTCCACGACGCGGAACGCGTCGAGGATGCTGGTCCGCTTGTCGACCACCTCCCGCAGCCGGTCGTTCGGGATGGTGATCAGCGTGTCGCACTTGTCCTTGAGCTGCTCGCTGTACTGCTCGGCGATCAGCTTCCGGCGAACGCCCTCGAAGCTGAATGGCTTGGTGATCACTCCGACCGTTAACGACCCGAGGTCCTTGGCGATCTCCGCGATCACGGGCGCGGCGCCCGAGCCTGTTCCGCCACCCATGCCGGCAGTGATGAAGATCATGTCAGCGTCCTTCAACGCCTCGTAGATCTTCTCGGAGTCCTCCTCCGCGGCGCGCTGGCCGATGGACGGGTCGGCGCCTGCGCCGAGGCCGCGCGTCAGCTTGTCGCCGATACGGATCTTGTGTGGCGCGTCACTCTGGAGCAGCGCCTGCGCGTCGGTGTTCACCGCGATGAACTCGACGCCCATCATCTCGGCCCGGATCATCCGGTTGACGGCGTTGGTCCCGCCACCTCCAACCCCGATCACCTTGATCAGGGCGAAATTCTCTGCGTCCGACCGGAGCGGCATGGGTTGTTCTCCTGCTCGACCTGGAGGCGGCAAACCCGGGCTCGCGGGCCCGTCCGATTCTACCCGCGGCCCACGGCGGGAAGCCGCGAAAAACCGCGCGACCTGTCCACGAACATCGCCGTGGCGGCTCCTTTGTCCACCCGCGTTCCACAAGAGTTATCCACATCGTGGAAAACTCGCAGGCGGTCGTCGGGGGTGACCTGACGTCTGCGCTCTCAGAGCCGATAGACGGACGACGCCGCTACGCCGGGAACAGGCCGCGCAGCCAGCCGACGAACCGGCCGACGCCGGTGCCTGCCGGCTGCCGCATCGGCGGCCCGATCTGGTCGCCGCCAAGGTGCCGCGCGCCCCAGAGGAGCAGCCCGATCGGCGTCGCGAAGGCAGGATTGCCGAGCTGGTCCATCAGGCCGCCGACGCCCTGCGGCGGACCGACGCGGACCGGCATCTCTAGGACGTCCCGGGCGAGCTCCGCCGACCCCGCCAACCGCGCGGCGCCACCGGTGAGGACCATCCCCGCCGGGAGCATCCCCGCGTGGCCCGAGGCCTTCACCTCCTCGCGGATGAGCGAATAGATCTCGCTCATCCGGGCCTCGATGATCTCGCAGAGCTTGCGGCGCTGGATCGTCTGACCCCCGCCGTCTCCGAGTTGCGCAACGTTGAGCAGCTCTTCGGGCTGGACCTGGTTCAGGTCGGCGCTCCCGTGCTTGATCTTGATCTCGTCGGCCAGGTTCAGTGACGTCCGGAGCCCGATGGCGACGTCGTTCGTGACGTTGTTGCCGCCCACGGGCAGCACGGCGGTGTGGTAGACGGCACCGTCGACGAAGACCGCGATGTCGGTCGTCCCACCGCCGATGTCGGCGACCAGCACGCCGAGCTCCTTCTCGGTGTCGGTGAGCGTCGCCTCCCCGGCCGCGAGCGAGCTGATCACCAGCTCGTCGATCTGCACGTTTGACTGGTGGATGCACTTGGTCAGGTTCTGGACTGATGTCGCCGCCCCGGCGACGATGTGGGTCTCGACCTCGAGCCGAACGGCGCTCATCCCGATCGGATCCTTGATGCCGTCCTGGCCGTCGACGATGTAGCCGCGCGGCACGACGTGCAGCACCTCGCGGTTGGAGGGAACCTGGACTGCGCGCGCGGCCTCGGTGGCGCGGTGGACGTCCTCGCGGCTGACCTCGCGCTTGGGTCCCGAGACCGCGACGACGCCCCGGCTGTTCTGGCTCGAGATGTGGCTTCCACCGACGCTGACGAAGGCGGAGCTGATCTTGTACCCCGAGTGACGCTCCGCGCGCTCGAGGCTGCCGGCGATCGACTGCACGGTCTGGTCGATGTTGGCGACCATCCCCTTCTTCAACCCGGCGGACGGAACGGTCCCGTAGCCGATGATGTTGACGTCTCCGCCGCGGCCGACCTCGCCGATCAGCGTCGTCACCTTGGTCGTCCCCGCGTCGATGCCGACGAGGACCGCCTCGCGCTCCAAGCTACCTCCCCGCTCCCGCTGGCCCGGACGGCCCCGAGCCTACAGGAAGTGGCGCCGGATGAGTGCCACGTTCTGGAATATGCGGAGGCCGAACGCGAACAGCGCGACGAGGTACAGATCGATCCCCAGACGATCCCCGACGAAGGTCAGGGCGACCGCCACGAGTGCGTTGGTTACGAACCCGGACACGAAGACGCGGTTGTCGTAATGCGCCTCGAGCTCGGCGCGCACGGCGCCCAGCACAGAATCGAGACCGGCCAGGATGCCCACCGCGCTGTAGCGCGCGAGCTCCGGCGAGACGTTCACCTGGAGCACCAGGCCGAGCACGACGCCGAGCACCAGGCCGAGCAGGGGCAGCCACATCGCGTTCAGCCCTCGGAGGCACGGAAATATACCTTCCCCGGATTTCGGGCATCAAGCCACACCACGGTGGCCTCGGGACGGCTCGTGAACACGGTGCGCACCGCCGCGATCTGGCGTTCGAGACGCTCGCCGGCTGTGGCGGGGTCGTCCCCCGGCTCACGACCGTAGAAGCCCAGGGCGGCGGTCCAGGCCTCGTCGGGCGCGAGGATGGTGAACCCGTACAGATCGTCGATCCGGACCGATACCCCGGACACGACCGAGCCGAGCACCGCAGGATTGAGACGCGACAGCCTCTCTGCCGTCCGGACCTCGTCGGGCGGCAGGAAGCTGCCAACAGTGAGTCCCGCCGCCGCGGAGCGTCCGTCGTCGATCACCGGTAACGCCGCGAGCTCTGCGGGCAGCTCCGCTTCCACAGGCAGCTCGGCCACCAGCGCGCCGTCGGCGGTCGCCACGAAGCGCGCGCGCCGCGTCTGCCACACGAGCCCGGGCTGCTCCTCGAAGATCGTGACCGACACGCGGTCCGGAAGCGTCGCGTCGACGCGCGCATCGGCCACTCCGGGCATGGCGGCCAGCGCGCCCGAGATGGCGCGCGTATCGATTACCAGCAGGCTGGCGCCCTCGAGGACGGAGAGGTGTCGCTCGAGCGTCTGGTCGCTCGTGAACCGGTTGCCGTGCCACTCGACCGCGTCGACGACGAGGAGCGGCCCGGCCATCAGGTATCCGAGCAGCGAGATGAGGCCGATCCCGAGGCACGCCGCAGCGGCTCGTGCCGCGCTCGGCAGCCGCGACGAGATGCGTGCTCGCACGGGACGCCCGGGCCGGCGTGCCTGGCGGCGTGGCCCCGTCCGCCGCAGCGGCGGGACACGGGCGTCGCGACGCGCTCTCATCGCCCCTCGTCGGGACGAGACGCCCCGCGCTCGAGCGCGAGTTCGATGAGGCGCTGAATCAGGCGCGGCAGCGTCAGCCCGGCCAGCTCCGCCTGCTTGGGGAACATGCTCGTCGCGGTGAAACCCGGGATCGTGTTCATCTCGGAGATGAAGACGCCGCCGTCCGGGACTAGGAAGTCGACGCGGGCCATGCCGCTGCAGTCCACGGCTCGGTAGGCCGCCAGGGAGAGCTCCCTGAGCCGCTCGGACAGGCGCGGGTCGATCTCGGCGCGAGGGACGACTTCGGCGAGGCCGGGGACATACTTGGCCTCGTAGTCGTAGAACTCGTTGTGGCTGACGATCTCGCCGGGCTCGAACGCGATCGCGTCGTCCGCGCCCAGGACGCCGCATTCGAGCTCGCGCGCGCCGGCGACGTATTCCTCGACGATCGCCTTGGAGTCGTGCCGAAAGGCCTCGTCGAGCGCCGCCGGCAGCTCTTCCGGAGCGTGGACGAGCGTCATGCCGACGCTGCTGCCCAGCCGCGCCGGTTTGACCACCGAGCGGCGTCCCAGCTCCGCCGCGATCTCCCGGAGCACCGCTGGCGGATCGGCCGTCCAGCGACCGCGGCTGAACCAGAGGTATCGGCACACCGGCAGACCGTGTCCGCGCATCAGGTCCTTGAAGACCACCTTGTCCATGGCGACCGCGCTCGCGAGGACCCGGGCGCCGGTGTACGGGATGCCCGCCAGCTCCAGGAAGCCCTGGAGGGTTCCGTCCTCGCCGAACGGACCGTGCATCGCCAGGAAGGCGACGTCGATGGCCTCCGCCAGCGAGCGGAGCGCGGCCCGGGGCTGCAGTGCGCCCGCATCCGCGACCTCGCGGGCCGCCGGTTCGCCTCCGTCCCGCGTGGTGAGCTGCGCCGGCGTCCGGGTGCCTACGAGCTCTGCCAGCGGCCGGTCGTCGAGCGCGGCGGGCCCCTCGGGCAGGTGCCAGCGTCCCTCGCGGTCGATGTAGACCAGGTACGGCTCGAACCGGTCGCGGTCGATGGCGCGGATGACCGTCTCGGCTGAGCTGACCGAGACCTCGTGCTCCGCAGATCGGCCGCCGGCGAAGACGCCGACGCGGACCCGCCGCGTCACGCCGGGCCTCGCGCCGGACCGGCTGCATCGGCGCCCCAGTCGCCCACGAATTCGATCTCGTACGCCAGCTCCACGCCGAAGCGCTCGAGCACCATGCGACGCACGCGGTCGCCGAGCGCGCGCACGTCGGCGGCGCGGCCTCGTGGATCCGTGACGATGAAGTTCGCGTGCTTCTCGCTCACGCGCGCCGTGCCGACCCGAGCTCCCTTGAGCCCGGCCGCCTCGATCAGGCGTCCGGCGTGGTCGCCGTTTGGATTGCGGAACACGCTGCCCGCGTTCTGGTCGGCGAGCGGCTGACTCGCCCGGCGGGCGGCGAGGTGCTGGTCGACGCGCGCGGCGATCTCCTCGGTGTTTCCGGGAGTGAGCTCCAGCGACGCGGTGAGCACGATCTCGCCGCTCGACTTGAAGCGCGACTCGCGATACGCAAAGCCGCACTGCGACGCGTCGAGCCGATGGCTCGCCCCGCGCGCGGGATCGTGGACCGTGACGTGGCGGACCACGTCCTTGATCTCTCCGCCGTGGGCGCCCGCGTTCGCCCACACCGCGCCGCCGAGCGTGCCCGGGATGCTGATCCCGAACTCGAGCCCCCCGAGCGCTGCGTCGGTGCAGCGCCGGACCAGCATCGCCATCGCCGCGCCCGAATCGGCCGTCAGTGTCATACCGTCGATCGTCACGACGCGGGCGCGGTTGCGGATGACCAGCCCGCGGATGCCGGCATCGGCGACCACCACGTCACTCCCGTTGCCGAGCACGAACGCGGGCACGCCCGCCGCGGCCGCCATCCCGAGGCAGGCGACCAGCTGCGTCGCGTCGCGGGGCGTGGCCAGCCGATCGGCCGGGCCACCCACACGCAGTGTCGTGAACGGCGCGAGCGGCGCCTCGCGGACGAGCTCGATCCGCTCGTCGACGGCGAGAACGTCGAGGCGTGCCAGCGAGTCCATCGCAAGGGTGGTCACGCCAGGTGTCTCAACTGGCGGCGCGTTGCGATCGCGCTGCGTGCGCGTCCGCCAGCGCGAGGAGCTCGGCCGCAATCCGCTGAGCGGCATCGGGACGCCCGAGCGCGCGAGCGGCAGCCGCCATCGACCGGCGAATGTCGTCGTCGCGCAGGACGAGTACCACTCCCGCCAGGCGGTCGGCATCCAGCTCGTCGTCGGGAACAACGCGAGCGGCGCCCTGTGTCGCGAGCCACGCCGCATTCGCTCGCTGATGCGCGCCGGCATACGGGTACGGCACCAGGATCGACGCGACGCCGACGACGGCGAGCTCGGCACAGGTGCTCGAGCCCGCCCGGCCGACCACCAGGTCG
Organism: Candidatus Limnocylindria bacterium; assembly: GCA_046262115.1. Taxonomy (GTDB): domain Bacteria; phylum Chloroflexota; class Limnocylindria; order QHBO01; family QHBO01; genus JBHENJ01. The sequence continues at coordinate 7,699 of JBHENJ010000019.1, forward strand.
GCCGCAACGAGCGCGTCCGGCATGCGATCGGTCAGGAACGGCTCGGGTCGGTACCGTTCCGCGAGCTCCGGCGGCAGGGAGTCGCGCGCTGCGAGCGCGTCCGGCATTCCGACGTCGCCGGCGAGATGCAGCACGCGCCAGTCGCCGAGCAGTCGCGGCAGCGCGCCCAGCAGCGCGGCGTTGAGGCGCGTGACCGCCTGGGACCCGCCGAAGACGAACAGAAGCCGGTCGGCGTCCGCGACGCCGAACGAATGACGCGCGACGGCGCGGTCGACGCCGGCAAACGAGCGGATCGGCGTGCCCGACACGAAGCTGCGCCCGGCCGAGAACGCGGTCTGCGTCGGTGGGAACGAGACGGCCACCTGCGTGGCGAGGCGCCCCAGCGCGCGCGTGGCGCGACCCGGGATCACGTTGCCCTCCCAGACGATGCTCGGTATGCCGCGCGCGCGCGCCGCCGCGATGAGAGGAACGGCGAGATAGCCACCGGTCGAGAAGATCGCGGCGGGACGCAGCCGGCCGAGGAGCCACCACGCCTGCGGCGCCGAGGCAAACAGGCGTGCGGGATCGAGGACGAGGTGCACGTCGAGCCCGGTGGTGCGGAGGGAGCGCACGACGAGCTGGTGGTATGCCAGCGGTCGACCATCCGGCATGCGGGCAGCGCTGACCAGGCGGCGTTCGAAGCCGCGCACGCCGCCGATGTAGTCGAGCTCAAGCCCCGGCCGGGCGTCGCTGAGCGCCTGCCCGACGGCCAGCGCCGGATAGATGTGCCCGCCGGTCCCGCCGCCCGATATTGAACACCGCATCTCGCAAGGATCCTGTCTGCGTGGTCTCGCGCGAGATCGACAGAAGGATGCCGACCGCGACGAGGTTGACGGTCAACGCCGAGCCACCGTAGCTGATGAACGGCAGCGGGATGCCGGTGATCGGCAGCAGCGCCGATACCACCATCATGTTGATGAAGGCCTGCCCGACGAGCCAGGTGGTGATCCCCGCGGCGAGCAGGCCGGAGAACGTGTCGGGCGCCGTGATGGCGATGCGGTAGCCCTGGTAGGCGATGACGCAGAAGAGCGCGAGCACCGCCAGGGTGCCGATCAACCCCCACTCCTCGCCGATGATCGCGAAGATGAAGTCCGTCGACGGCGCGGGAAGGTAGAGGTACTTCTGGCGGCTGGCCCCGAGGCCGAGCCCGGTGATCCCGCCCAGGGCGAGGGCCATCAACGCCTGGAGCGTGTTGTAGCCGCTTCGTAGCGGGTCGCGCCACGGGTCGAGAAAGGCGTCGACCCGGGCGAGCTGGTACGGCGTGTTCGAGACGACCCAGTACGCGACGGCGAGGATCGAGGCGAAGATCGCCGTGAGATAGATCGCGTTCGCGCCGGCCATGAAGAAGACGGCCAGCGCCGCCGCGACGTACACGCCGGCACTTCCCATGTCGGGCTCGGCCAGGATCAGCGCGAACCCTGGGGCGACCAGCAGGCCGAACGGGACGAGCCCGTTCCACAAGGTGCGAGCCGCGCCGCCGCGCCGGTCGAGCCAGTGGGCGAGATAGATCAGCGTGCCGAGCTTCGCGAGTTCGGCCGGCTGCATCTGGCCGATCCCGGGAATCACGATCCATCGCCTCGATCCGCCGATCTCGGTGCCGATCCCCGGCACGAGGACGACAGCCAGCAGCGCGATCGACGCGACGAAGGCCGGGATGGCGAGGTAGCGGAGCAGGCGGAAATCGAGCCGGCTGACGATCCACATCGCGATCAGGCCGAGGACGGCCCAGATCGCCTGCTGGATGCCGTACGTCGCCGCGTCCTGGTTCGAGACGACGGCCCACACGCTGGACGCCGAATAGACCATCACGATGCCGATGCTCAGCAGGCCGATGGTCGCGACCAGCAGCGGGTACGCCGGCGGGTGTCGCTCGCGCCGCACCTGCGCGCGGACCGATGGCTGCCGGCTCACCGTTGCGTCGCCAGCCGCTCGACCGCCCCGCGGAACGCGTCGCCGCGCGCCGCGTAGTCGACGTACGCGTCGAAGCTCGCCGCGGCCGGCGCCAGGAGCACCACGTCGCCCGGCCGCGCCATCCGCTGGGCGGCGACGACGGCCTCGTCCATGGTCGACGCACGCTCCACCGGAACGCGGCCGCCTATGGCCGCGGCGATGTCGGGCGCCGTTTCCCCCATCACCACCGCGGCGCGGCAACGGTCTGCGATCGCGTCCCCCAGGCCGGCGTAGTCCAGCCCCTTGCCGCGCCCGCCGGCGATGACCACGATCGGCGCGTCGTAGGCGCGCAGGGCGGCGATCGCGGCCACCGGGATCGTGGCCTGCGAGTCGTTGATGTAGCGGACGCCCGCGACGTCGGCGACGGGCTCGAGTCGATGCGGCACACCGGGGAAGCCCCGGATCGCCGTTGCGATAGCGCTCGGCTCGGCGCCGATCAGCCGCGCCGCGAGCGAAGCCGCGAGCACGTCTCGGAGCATGTGCGCGCCCGGAAGTGGGACGTCCGCCGCCGGAATCACGCGCTCCGTCGCGTCGGGGCGGCGCACGTCACCGAGGATCAGCCAACCGTCCCCGACCCATGCGGCGACACCGGGCGTGCGCGGCGGCGGGTCGAGCCCGTACAGGTGGATGTTCGTGCGTGCCGCCAGGCGCATCGCGAGATCGAGGCTGGCGTCGTCGTCGGCGTTCAGGACGACGCGGCCGTGCGCGGGCGCGAGTTCGGCGAGTCGGGCCTTCACCGCGCGATATGCCTCGACGCTGCCATGGCGGTCGAGGTGGTCCTCGAGGATGTTCGTGTACACGGCCACGTCCGCGCCTCGCGAGATGGTGGGGAGCTGCAACTCCGAGAGCTCGAGCACCGCCCAGTGGCGCTCGGTGAGTGACTCGACCTGCTCGACGAGCGGCGCACCGATGTTGCCTCCGACGACGTGCGGGATCTCGGCGGACTCAAGGATGGCCCCGATCAACGCGGCGGTCGTTGTCTTGCCTTTCGTGCCGGTCACGGCGACAACGCGGGCTCGGGTCAGTCGCAGGAACAGCTCGACCTCGCTGAGCACCGGCGTGCCGGACGCCTCGGCGGCGGCGAGCGCCTGCCGCAGCCACTCGTCGGTCGTCGCGAAGTGTGCAGACACGCTGGGGCTGGTAAAGATCAGATCGGCGCCGACGAGCAGGCTCGCCACGGCGTCGGGCGGCGCCGCGAGCGCGAGCTCCACCGGCGTGTCGCGGAGGGCCTCGACGGCGTCCGACAGGTCGTCCGGTCCCCGCCGGTCATAGACCGTCACGCGCGCGCCGGCGCGGGCGAGCATGCGCGCGAGCGCGAGGCCGGATCGAGCGAGGCCCAGCACCACCGTGCGTCGGCCGCGGAGGTCGTCCACGGAGCGGGGCGTCGCCGCCACCATCGGTGCCGTCACCGCAGCTGGTTGAGGCTGGCCAGGAACAGCGAGAAGCCGAGCAGCCCTGCCAGCGCAGCCGCGATCCAGAAGCGGAGCGTGATCTTCTCCTCGGCCCACCCGACGAGCTCGAAGTGGTGGTGCAACGGCGCCATGCGGAAGATCCGACGGCCGCGGATCCGATACGACAGGACCTGCAGGATGACGCTCATGGTGACCGCGACGAAGACCACGCCGATGACGATCAGCGCCGGCAGCTGCCCCGTGATGATCGCGACCACCGCCAGCGTCGCGCCGAGCGAGAGCGCACCGGCGTCGCCCATGATGATCTGCGCGGGGTGGACGTTGAACCACAGAAAGCCCATCAAGGCGCCGATGATCAGGGCGCAGAAGATGGCCAGGTTCGGCTGCGGCTCCTTGAGGAACTCGCCGGGCACGTTGGGATCCGGGATCGGGATCAGCGCGATCAGCAGATAGGCGACGAAGCTGAAGATCAGCACCCCGCCCGCGAGCCCGTCGAGGCCATCGGTCAGGTTGACCGCGTTGCTGAAGCCAACGATCGCGAACGCGGCGAGCGCGATGAACACGATCGGAAGGACGTCGACCGCACCGAAGGGCGGGATGTTGATCGTTGTGATCTGGAAGTGTCGCTGGATGTAGAACGCGGCCAGCAGCGCGACGACGGTCTGCCAGATGAGCTTGAAGCGGGCGCGGACGCCGAACCCGGTCTGGGTGTTCACGTAGTCGTCCACCGCGCCCAGGATGCCCACACCGACGAGGGTGAGCATCGGCGTCAGCGTCGACGTGTCCTCGATGCGCAGCGCCATGGCGAGGAACATGACGACGATCACCAGGAGCATGCCGCCCATCGTGGGCGTGCCGGCCTTGATGCCGTGTCCCTCGGGACCATCCGTGCGGATCTGCTGCCCGAACCCGAGACGTTGAAGCACCCGGATGTACACCGGACCGATGACGACCATCCCGCCGAACGCGAGCAGCAAGGCGACGAGGACGGTCATCCGCCCGCGACCGAAGCGCTCGACAGTGCGTCCACGAGCCGGTCGAGCTCGATCCCGCGTGATGCCTTGACGAGGAGCATGTCGCCAGGCCCCGGTGCGAGCGTGCGCCACACGGCTTCGACGCCGTCGTCGACGCGCTCCGCCTCGGCGACCCGTTCCAGCCCAGCGTGACGGGCGGCGTCAGCGATCCAGCGACCTCGCTCGCCGACGGCCACGAGGCCGTCGACGGCGCGCGCGGCTCGCTCACCCACCCGCCGATGCGCCGCTTCCTCGTCCGGCCCCAGCTCGAGCATGTCGCCGAGCACGGCAAGGCGACGGCGACCGACTGCGAGCGGCGTCTCTGCCAGAAAGTCGAGCGCCGCGATCACGGAGACCGGGCTCGCGTTGTAAGTGTCGTCCACGATCGTCAGCCCGGCGGCCCGGACGATCGCCATCCGGTGAGGTGCACGACTGCCGGTCGCGCGCGCCGCCTCGACCTCGTCGAGGGAGACGCCGAAACGCTCCCCCACGGCCGCCGCCGCCACCGCATGCGGGACGAGATGCCGTCCCGGCGTCGCCGACGTCACACGCCGCGTCCCCCACGGCGCCGCGATCGTGAACGACGTCCCGGCCAGGCCGTGGGTCTCGACATCCCGCGCCTGCACGTCGGCCGCGCTGCCGAGCCCGAACGTCACCACCGGCGCAGGCGTGACCGCGGCCATCGCCGCGACGTGGCGATCATCCGCGTTCAGGACCGCGAGGCCGTCCGGTGGCAGCGCCCGGGGGAGCTCGGACTTGCCCTCCGCGACCCGCTCGATAGACCCGGCACGGAGCAGATGGGTCGGATGGACCGCCATCACCACCCCGACTTCGGGGCGCGCGATCTCGGCCAGCCGAGCGATCTCGCCTACCGTGTACATGCCCATCTCCAGGACCGCCACGTCATGCTCGGGCCCGAGGCGCAGCAGCGTCATCGGCAGTCCCGACTCCGAGTTCAGGTTTCCCTCGCTGCGCAGCACGCACAGCGTCCGCGAGAGGACGTCGGCGATCATCTCCTTGGCGATCGTCTTGCCAGTCGAGCCTGTGATACCGACCACCCTGGCGGGCGACCGCGATGCCCACCACGCAGCCACATCCTGCAGTGCGCGCAGCGGGTCCCCGACCTGGACGATGGCGGCGGTAGAACCCGGCGGTCGCTCGACCGGACGCGAGACCAGCGCGACGGTCGCGCCGGCCTCGAACGCATCGGCCACGAACGCGTGGCCGTCGACCCGCTCGCCGGCGAGCGCCACGAAGCAGCAGCCGGGGGTGATCCTCCGTGAGTCGACCGAGGCGCCAGAGAACGCCGTGGTGGTGGTGGCCCCCAGAAGCCGGCCGCGGGTCGCGTTCAGGAGGTCGTCGAGTCGGATCTCGGGGGCCACTCGCCCTCCGCGCGGCGGTCGAGCGTGAGTCTAGCAATCTCATGGCGTGGCCACGCCCTGGATCGGCCGGTCCGGCGGGATGGCCAGATAGTCGAGGATCCGCGGGGCGAGCGCCGAGAAGACCTGCTCGGGGGTCTGCTGCATCTGGTAGAGGCCCCAGATGGCCGGCCGATGGATCAGGATCAGCGTCACGAGCTGCGGGTCGTTCGCCGGCAGGATGTTTACGATGCTGGAGTCGATCCACCCATCGATGTAGCGGTACACCGTGGTCGTGTCGGCGCGGCCGTCCCCGTCGGCGTCGGCGCCATCGTCGGCCCGGACGGTGACGGGGCCGGCGATCTGCGCGGTGCCGGTCTTGCCGGCGATCGAGTAGCCGGCGATCGCCGCGCCGTTCGCGATCCCCTCATCCACCGAGTCGGTGAGAAGCTGCAGGACGGCTCCCGCGGTCTCCTGGCTCATCACCCGCCGCACCGGCGTCGGCGCCACCTCGTGCACGGTGCCGTCCGGATCGTTCCACGACGCGACGATGTGCGGCTGCATGAGTGTGCCGCCGTTCGCGATCGCGGCATACCCGGCCACGAGCTGCACCGCCGTCACCGAGATGCCCTGCCCGAACGAGTTCTGCGCCGTCGTGAGGTCGCCGCTGCCGTTCGGGCCGTCCGGATTCCACACCACGCCCGACGCCTCGCCGGCGATCTCGACGCCGGTCGGCTGCCCGAAGCCGTAGTTCCGCAACGCGTCGTACAGTCCCTGCCCGCCGAGCGCGAGACCGATGCGGGCAGCGCCGACGTTGTTCGACAGGAGCAGGACGTCGCGCGCGGTGACGTCGCCGTGTCCCCACGGGAAGGTGTAGCGGTCGGCGTTCTGGATGCGAACGTCGGCAATCTGCAGGTTGTTGTCGTCGACGAACGTGTCGCGCGTCGTGATGGTGCCTGAGTCGAGCGCGGCCGCGATGGTGAACGGCTTCATCACGGATCCAGGCTCGTACTGGCGTGTCACGGCCGGGTTCACGAAGAGCTCCGGATCGGTCCGCGAGTAGGCGTTGGCGTCGAATGCGGGAAAGTTGGCCATGGCCAGGACCGCGCCGGTGTGCACGTCCATCACGATCCCGGTCGCGCCGTGTGCCTGGTTGGCGCGGTACGTCTCCGACATCTGGGCCTCGAGGATGTGCTGCAGCCCGGCGTCGACCGTCAGCTGGACGTCGGAGCCGTCGACGGTGGAGCGGACCTCGTACACCGTGTCCGCGATCTGCCGTCCCGCGACATCCTCGTCCGCGGTGACCCAACCCGGTGAGCCCGCAAGTTGAGGGTCGAGTGCCTCCTCGACGCCGTACTGGCCGACACCGTCGACGTTCACATACCCGAGCAGCTGGGCGCCCATCGTTGTGCCTTCGACGGCGCCGGTAACGGGGTAGACGCGCTGCGTCTCGGCCACCATCCCGATCCCCGGAAGCGCTAGGTCGCGGACCGCTTCGGAGACCTCCTGCGGGACGCGTCGGTCGATCCACACCCACGGCGCGTCGCTGGCGAGCCGCTCCTCGAGGTCGCCGACCGCGATCCCGGTGAGGGGCGCGAGCAGCTCGGCGGCGGCATGCGGATCTGCGACCGTCGGCGGCGTGGCGAAGACCGACTTCAGCTCCACGCTGGTGGCGAGCAGCACGCCGTTGCGGTCCGTGATCTCGCCTCGCTCGGACGGGATGGTCTGGCTCTGCGCCATCTGCTCCAGCGCCATCGCGGTGAGGCGCTCGCGCTGGAAGACGTGCCACCACGCGAGCCGACCGGCGATGACGGTCGCCACGATGCTGAACGCCGCCAGCAGGACGAGCGCGCGGAAGCGGCTGTCCGTCCTTGCGAGCACGGTCGTTCTGCCGACGGTCGTCGGAGGCTCCGTGACGCTCTAGTCGGCGAGCTCGACGGGGGGCGTCGCGAAGGTAATGCGCGCCTCGTCGATCGGCCGGAGCCCGAGGTGCTCGAGCGCGCGTCGCTCGATGACGGCGGGCGAGCGCGCCTCGCTGATCTCGAGGATCAGCTGCTGCCGCTCGGCGCGGACGTCGGCGAGCTGCGCCTCCATCTCGTCGACCTCATAGCCGATGGCCGCGACGTGAGTCGACTGGGACAGGTAGAACAGCGCCAGGCACGCCGCAGCGGCGATGACGATCAGTGTGGTTGAGGCGTTGTAGTTGCGCGCGAGGCGGCGTCCGGCGCCGACGTGCCGAACGACCGTGCGAGAAGGCGAACGCACGCCCGGCGCCCGGCGGCGGCGCGTGGCGGCGCGGATGCGCGGACGCGCGGGCAGCGCGACGACAGGAGCCGGTCGCGCGCCCATGACCGCCATGTCTCGTCGATCCCTTGTGGAGGCGCGCGGTCAGGCCGCCGGGGCCTGGTCGGGAAGCGTCAGCGGCCAGGACGAGAGCTCGGAGTCGCCGCTGTCATCGACCTCAACCGGGACGATCGCCCCGCCGTCCGAGGAGCGGTGCTCGCGGGCGGCACGCGCATCGCGCTCGCGTACCTCGCGCTGGCGTGCGGAATACGACTTCCGGCGGCTGGCCTGGTGACGCGGACGCCCGCGGCTCATCGCTCCTCCTGCTGTGATGCGCTCCCGACCGGGAGCTTCTCGGCGGCCCGGAGCTTCGCGCTGCGGGCTCGCGGGTTGCGTTGGATCTCGTCCACGCCAGGCCTCACGACACCGCGGGTGACCACGCGCAGCTCGGCGCGGTGGCCGCACGTGCAGGCAGGCGGCAGCGGATCTTCGATGCAGTCCCGGCTCTCGCGCGCGATGAAGCGCTTGACGATCCGGTCCTCCAGCGAGTGGTAGCTGATGACCGCCACCCGCCCTCCAGGCCGCAACGCAGCGAGCGCCCCCGAGAGCCCGGCCGTGAGTACATCGAGCTCTCGGTTGACGGCGATGCGCAGCGCCTGAAAGGTGCGGGTGGCGGGGTTGATTCGGCTGCGCGCGCCGCCGGACGACGGCGCGGCCCGCGTAACCGTTTGGGCGAGGTCGGCCGCGCTCAAGAGCCGTCCTTCGTCACGCGCCGCCACGATCGCCTTCGCGATGCGGCGTGCATGGCGCTCCTCTCCATACGCGTGGATGAGCGCCGCGAGCTCGCGCTCCGACGAACGCGCGATGAGCTCAAGCGCCGAGGCTCCTTCTTCGGCATCGAATCTCATGTCCGGCGGCGCGGAGCTCGTGAACGAGAAGCCGCGCGCCGGGTCGGAAAGCTGATAGCTCGACAAGCCGAGATCGAAGAGCGCCGCGTCGAGTGGCACGAAACCCTCGGCGATCGCGACGTCGAACACGTCTGCGAAGTTCGCGTGCCGTAGCACGACACGGTCGCCGAAGCGCGACAGGTTACGGGTAGCCTCCGCGATGGCCGCCCGATCGGCCTCGATGCCGAGCAGGCGGCCATGCGGGGCCGTCGTCTCCAGAAGCCGCTCGGCGTGCCCACCACCGCCGACCGTGCAATCCGCCACGGAGCTGCCGGTGCGGGGCTGGAGCACGGCGATTGCCTCGCTCGCCAGCACCGGCAGGTGCCCTTCTCCCATGTGCGGTTGCTTCCCCCTGGTCGTGCGGCGGGCCGAGCGGCCCGGAGACGCATGAATGGAGCGGACCCGGCGTGCGTCATCGCGCCGCGTTCGCTAGATGCCGAGTCCGGCGAGGTGCTCGGCGAGAGACTCGGGATCCTTCTCGATCCGGGACCGATACGACTGCCACGTATCGGGCGACCACAGCTCGATCCGGTTGTGCGAGCCGACGACGACGACCTCCCCGCCCGGGCCGATGCCCGCGTACTCGCGAAGGAATCCCGGGACCAGGATCCGCCCCTGTCGATCGGGGTCGGCGTCCACCGCCCCGGAGAACATGAACCGGGAGAACTCCCGCGCCTGCGGGCTCGTCACCGGCAGTGCCGCGATCTTCTCGGAGAGGGCCAACCACTCGTCGTCCGGAAACAGCCCCAGGCAGCCGTCGAGCCAGCGCGCCAGCGTCGCCCCGGCCGCGAGCCGGGGGCGGAAGCGCGCGGGCACTGCAACCCGGCCACGCTCGTCTAACGAATGCCGGAACTCGCCGGTGAAGGAGTTCGCCCGCTCCATCGAGTAGTGTCACCACCGCTCCCCACTTTGACCCATTTTGGGCCACGCCGCGCCATTCTAGCGTGGCGTCGGGGTGCGTCAAGGGTTTTCTGCGCGAAGTTCAGGCCCGAACATGAGCGCATGACCGTTATCGACTGGCTGCTCGACTCCGATCCCGCCATCCGCTGGCAGGCGATGCGCGACGTCACGGACGCGCCCGCCGACGAGGTCGCCGCCGAGCGCGCCCGGGTGGCGCGCCACGGCTGGGGCGCCCAGATCCTGGCCAGCCAGGATGCCGACGGGCGATGGAACGGCGGCACGTTATTCCCCGAGTGGATCTCCACGGGTGGACGCGCTCCACCTGCTCTATGTGTTCGGCCTCGATCCGACCAGCGAGGAGGCGCGGCGGGCGATCGAGCCTGTCCACGAGGCCGCGCGGTGGGAGCTGGGCGGGCCGGGAAGACCGAGCGCTGGCGTAGCGCCCCGCATCGGCATGATCGACGCGGTTCCGACGCCCTCCGGTCAGCCGGTCGCTCTGCGGGCGCTCAGCTGCAGTGGCCTTCCCGGACAGCGACGGCAGTGCAGGGCACCACGACCGTGTCCCCCTTCTCGATGTGGTCGGGGTTCGAGCGGTACTGTGGGTTGAGGTCGAGCAGCGCCTCGGTCGTGGTCCCGTAGTGCTGCGCGATCCCCGAGATGCTGTCGTAGTCGTGGACGAAATACGTCCAGGTCTCGGCGGTCGCATCCGGCACAGGCGTCACGCGCGGTGTGGCCGTCACGCGCGGCGTCGGGCGCGGCGTGGGCCGCGGCGTGGCGCGCGGGGTGGGCGTTGGACTCGGCGTCGCTTCGGCGGTAGGACGCGGGCTCGCGGTCGCGGCCGGTGTTGGCTCCCGGGTCTCGGTGACGACCCCAAGCCTCTCCTCGCGGACGAGGGTCAGTGCCACGACGCCGGTACCGCTCAGGAGCGCAACCGCGACGACCGCCGCGGCCATGACGAGCGTGCCCGCACGCCAGCGGCGGCGCGAGCCGCGTCGCGGGGGTGCAGCCGCGGTCGGCGGCGCGATTCGGATCGGCTCGGGCATGGCCGGCGGCACGACAGCCGCCTCCGCGACCATTGGGACGGCAACCGGTGCGGGCGCGTCGGGCTCGCTCACCGGCGCCGGCGGAGTTGAGGCCGGCGGCCCGGCGACTGCCGGTGCGGCAGTCGCGGTCGGTGGTGCGGCGGGCAACGGGTGCGGGGCGAGCGACATCGGGACGGCTGGCGTGGGAGCCGGCTCGCTCACGAGGCGTGTGGCATCGGTCGGGAAGTCGGCTTTCCGTCGCCGGATGGCCTCCATCTCTTCCGTGGGGATGACGAGAAGGCCGCGCAGGTAGCGGGGGCAGTTGCCGTATCCGCGCTGGAGGCAGACGCGCTCCTGCTGCTCGTGACTCAGCGGAGCGGCGTCACCGAAGGCGTAGCAGCGGTGATCGTCCGCGGGGCTCGCGCTGAACTCCGCGCGTGCCGTTGCCATCCCCAGGAACGGGCAGACGGTGTCTGGCCGGTTGGCGAGCGTCGCCAGCATCGCCTCGTGCTCTGCGTTTCGTTGGGCCTCAGCCGCGTTCCGCGCGCCGCGACTCTGGCGCCTCGCTCCGAACAATGCGCGCCCTCAACTTCGAAGCCGGATGGACTACATCGGCCGTTCGAGTCTAGGTCTGGCGGTGCGCGCAAGCGACGACCCGATGGGCTGATCGGGTCGGTACGAAAGTGCCACTCGGTGCCTGGAGAGTGGCCTGTAAGCCGAGTTCTGTGCCGGGCTTTCGTCCGGCGACGGTCATCCATCTGGGAGACCGGTTACCCGATCTCTCGAGCGACCAACCCGAGGGCTGAGCGAGCAGCCTGCTGCGGCGCGAACGCCGCGTTGCGCCCTCCTATTTGGTCTTGCTCCGGCTCGAGCTTGCCGCGTTTCACCCCTGCGCGAACGCAGGAATCGTCACTGTGGCGCTGGTCCTCGCCTCACGGCGGACGGGTGTTACCCGCGAACCTGCTCTGTGGAGCTCGGACTTTCCTCAGGCACCGATGGTGCCCGCGACCGTCCGGCCATCTCCAGGCGCATTCATTGTACGCGGTCGAACCCCAGCTCCAAGCCTGCCGGCCGGTGCGCGGTCATACGCAGACGCCATCTGCCACGTCGCGCCGGCAGACGTCGCGCATCTCGCCTCGTTCGACGACGTAGCCGTTCGGACCGAGCGCGATGACCAGCCGATACTCCGAGACCGAGACGGCGTCGTCGCCGCCGCCGCTGATGCGCACCGACGCGATCTGCGTCCTGGATCGTCGTCGCTTGGAGCGAGCTCCACGGTCGCCGCGCCGGGACCTTCGTTCAGACGCTCGCCGACCTGCAGCTGCGAGAGCAGTGCCACGACGACCTCGCCCGGGGTGCCCCATCCGGCGCCGGCCGGATCGTCGATGCCGAAGCCATCGGGACCTGGAACGGCCGCCATGGCGTGACCGGGTCGCTTCGCACGTCCGAGATCGCGGCGCACGCGGCTACCACGACCGCGAAGGAGGACGCCATGGCCACACGACCCACGAGTGCGGCGCGTGTCACGTCGATGGTCGCCTCTGGTCGATCGCCACGTTGCTCATTCGATCCGCGTCGCGGTTCAGCTCGCGCGGGACGTGGCCGACCGAGTAGCCCTCGAACCGGGAGAGCAGATCCATCACTCGCCGGTGGATCGGAATGAGGTCGACGTGCTTGACGCGGTACATGCCGGCGATCTGGCGGGCGACGAGCTGCGAGTCCATCCGCAGGTCGACGTGCCGCGCGCCGAGCCGGAGCGCCTCGACGAGCGCGGCTTCGACCGCCCGCCACTCGGCGTGGTTGTTGGTCCGGACGCCGAGATACTCCGCCAGCTCGACCACGACGCTTCCGTCCGGCGTGCGCAGGACCGCGCCCAGCCCTGCAGGACCCGGGTTGCCGCGCGCCGCGCCATCGGTATGGATCACCAGCCGATCGAATCCGGCGCTGGCCGCGGACTCGGGCGGCGTCAGCTGATCCGTTGCTGCTGGATCTCCTGCGTCACCTCGAGGATGGCGCCTGTGATGTTGATGCCGCGCGGGCACGCCTCGACGCAGTTGAAGATGGTCCGGCAGCGCCACACACCGTCGGCCTCGGCGAGGATCTGAAGGCGCTCGTCGCGGCCGCGGTCGCGCGAGTCGAAGATGAAGCGATGGGCGTTGACGATCGCGGCCGGCCCGACGAACGCCTCGTTGGACCAGAACGACGGGCACGCGGTCGTGCATGCGCCGCACGCGATGCACTTCGTCGTGTCGTCGTAACGCTCGCGGTCCTCGGGTGACTGGCGCCGCTCCCGGCGGTCGGCGGGGATGTCGTCGTTGATCAGGAACGGCATCACCGATCGGTACTTCTGCCAGAACGGATCCATGTCGACGAGCAGATCCTTGACGACGGGGATGCCCCGCATCGGCTCGATCGAGATGAAGCTGCCGGCATCCTTGACGAGGTACTCGCACGCCAGGCGGTTGCGGCCATTGATCATCATCGCGTCGGACCCGCAGACGCCATGGGCGCACGACCGCCGGAAGGTCAGCGTCCCGTCGATGAACCACTTCACGCGGTGCAGCAGGTCGAGGACGCGGTCCGAGCCCTCGGCGGCGACCGCGTAGTGCTCCCAGTGCGGCTCCTCGTCCGTCTCGGGGTTGAAGCGCTGAATGCGGAGCTCGACCTCCATAGGTGACGCCGCGGCCGATGAGGCCGGGCGATCGGTCGGCTCCGTAACGTCGGCGACCTCGTCGCGCGGGATTGGCTCCGGCTCCGCGAGCGGCACGACCGGCGCCGCGTGCCCGAAGTTCGAGATCGTCGGGATCAGAATCCAGCCCAGTAGCGCGAGGGCGATCGAGAACACCGTGAGCATCGCCGTGCCGGCGGGCTCGTAGCCGCTCCACCAAAAGTAGATCCCCGCGACGACCAGCAGCGCGCCGGGGAGGACGAGGAAGCGCGTGCGATCGACCTGCATCGGCATTCCTAGTATTGCCGAACCTGCGGCTGGAAGCGGGTGATCGTCACCGGCTTGTACGCCAGACGCGGCTGCGCGCCGTCGCCGCCGGCGAAGCAGAACGTGTGCGTGAGCCAATTGACGTCATCGCGGTCGGGGAAGTCCTCGCGCGCCTGCGCCCCGCGGCTCTCCTGCCGCGCCAGTGCGCCCTCGACGGTCGCCTCGGCGCAGTCGAGCAGGAAGCCGAGCTCGAAGGCCTCGGTGAGATCGGTGTTGTAGACGCAGCCCTTGTCGTCGATCCACAGGCGCTCGGCGCGCGCCTTGAGCTCGCGGACACCGTTGCGCGCCCCGCCGAGCATCTCCGCGTTGCGGTAGACGCCGCACTTCGTGAACATCAGCTCCTGGAGCTCGGCGCGGATGACCGCCGGTCGCTCACCCGAGCGGGCGTGCATCAGGCGGTCGAAGCGCGCGCGAGCGACGTCCTCCGCATCGGCCGCGAGCGCCGGCGTCGGCGCATCGCGCAGGTAGTCGGCCATCGCCACTCCGGCCCGGCGGCCGAACACAAGGATGTCGAGCAGCGAGTTCGTCCCGAGCCGGTTGGCGCCGTGGACGCTGACGCAGGCGCACTCCCCCGCCGCGAAGAAGCCCGGCACCACGCGCCCCGTCTCGTCGGCCAGCGCGCGTCCGTCGATGTCCGTCGGGATACCGCCCATCGCGTAGTGCGCGGTCGGCTGGATCGGCACCAGGTCGGTGAGCGGCTCGAGCCCGAAATAGGTCCGGATGAAGCCGCTCATGTCGGGGAGCTTGTGGTTGAGCACCTCGGCGCCGAGGTGGCGCACGTCGAGATGGACGTAATCCTGCCCGTCGATGCCCCGGCCAGCGCGGATCTCCTGGTAGATCGAGCGGCTGACGACGTCGCGCGACGCCAGGTCCTTCATGGTCGGCGCGTAGCGCTCCATGAATCGCTCGCCCTTTCCGTTGAGGAGGACGCCGCCCTCGCCGCGCATCGCCTCCGAGAGCAGGAACCCGAGCCTGTACATGCCGGTCGGGTGGAACTGGAACATCTCCATGTCCTCGACCGGGATGCCGCGCCGGTAGGCGATCGCCGCGCCATCGCCGGTCAGGGTGTGCGCGTTCGAGGTGACCTTGAAGATCTTCCCGAAGCCGCCGGTGGCGAACAGGACGGCGCGCGCGTGGAACGTGTGCATCTCGCCGGTGGCGAGCTGGAGCGCGACGATGCCGGCCACCGTGGCGCCGTCCATGACAAGGTCGAGGACCTGGTACTCGTCATAGAAGAGCAAGTCGTGCTTGATGCACTGCTGGTAGAGCGTCTGGAGGATGGCGTGGCCGGTGCGGTCGGCGGCGTAGCAGCTGCGCCGGACCGCGCCTTCTCCGAAGTTCCGCGTGTGGCCACCGAAGCGCCGTTGGTCGATCAGCCCGTCCGGCGTCCGGTTGAACGGCAGGCCCAGGTGCTCGAGGTTGATGATCGTCTCGACCGCGTCATGGCACATCACCTCGGCAGCGTCCTGGTCGACGAGGTAATCGCCGCCCTTGACGGTGTCGAACCAGTGCCACTCCCAGTGGTCCTCCTCGGTGTTGCCCAGCGCGGCGCATACGCCGCCCTGTGCCGCGCCGGTGTGCGACCGGATCGGGTGCAGCTTGCTGATGACCGCGATGCGTGCCTGCGGTCCCAGCCGCTTCTTCAGCTCGAGCGCCGCGTAGAGACCCGCGCCGCCGGCGCCCACGATCGCCGCGTCCACGCGGTGCACGTTCCGCGGCGACTGCAGAGGGATGGGTCCGCTCACATCGGGCTCACGAGAACGGACCGATGGCGGGCGCACCATCCGGGTCGAACGTCAGGATCACGAAGACCCCGAGCAGGATCCAGAGCGTTCCGAGCGCGTACAGCAGGGTGAGCAGGACACTCCGCGTCGCGCCGCGGCCGGCATAGTCGCCGATGATAATCCGCGCGCCGTTCAACCCGTGGATCATCGCCAGCAGGAGGAGCAGCAGGTCATAGATCCGCCAGAACGGGCTCCCCCACCGCGCGGTGACGAAGGCGAAGCTGATCTCCTCCCCTCCCAGCGCGGTGAGGACATGCATGATGAACATGTGGCCCAGCGCCAGGAGGACGAGCGCGAGGCCGCTGATCCTCATGAAGTACCACATCCAGAGCTCGAAGCCGGAGCCCGCCGGCCGGCCGTAGGCCGCGCGCGACGGGTTGCGGAATGCGTCGGCCGGCCCGAACCGGCTCACGCCCACGGGACGTACTTCCAGACCATGATCAGCGCGAGCGGCACCATCGCCACGACGGTGCCGACGATGACGCCGTACGTCAGCGGCCGATAGAACACGGTGGTGCGCGGCCAGAAGTCCATCACGATCACGCGCAGCCCGTTGAGCGAGTGATAGACGAGCGCCGCCATCAGGACGATCTCGCCGAGCCGCACCGGCAGGTTGCGGAACCACCCCTGGGTCGCGTTGTAGACGTCAGGACCGAAGGCGATCGTGGTGTTCTCGACGATGTGCATGAACAGGTAGACCAGGACGCCGATCCCGCTGGCCCGGTGTCCGAACCACGCGAGCTGCGCCCACGAGATGCGGTACATCGGCCCGACCTGCATCTACGCCTCGCGCCGAACGCGCGCGGCCACCGCGGCCGCGAACTCCGAGGTGCCGGCGGTGCCACCAAGGTCGTGGGTGACCGTCTCGCCCTCCGCGATCACGTCGCGCACGGCGTCCTCGACGGCATGGCCCGCGTCGGTCTCACCGAGGTGGCGCAGCATCATGGCGCCCGAGAGGATCAGCGCCGTCGGGTTGGCACGGTTCTGACCGGCGTACTTGGGCGCCGATCCGTGCACCGCCTCGAAGACAGCTGCATGCTCACCGATGTTGCCGCCCGGCGCGACTCCCAGTCCTCCCACCAGCCCGGCGGCGAGGTCGCTCAAGATGTCGCCGTAGAGGTTCGGGCAGAGCAGGATGTCGTAGTCCTCGGGCTTCTGGACCAGCTGCATGCACATGTTGTCGATGATCCGATCGTCGAACGTGACCCCGCGGCCGGCGTACTCGTCTGCGACCGTGCGGCAGCTCTCCAGGAACAGGCCGTCGGAGAGCTTCATGATGTTGGCCTTGTGGATCGCGGTGACGCGGCGGCGGCCGTGGCGCACGGCATACTCGAACGCGTAGCGCGCGATCCGCTCGCTGGCGGCGCGGGTGATGATCTTGATGCTCTCCGCCGCATCGCTGCCCACGCGGTGCTCGACGCCGGCGTACAGGTCCTCGGTGTTCTCGCGCACGATGACGAGATCGATGTCCCGGTAGCGCGTCGGGACGCCCTCCATGCTGCGCGCCGGGCGCACGTTCGCGAACAGCTTCAGCTCCTGGCGCAGCGATACGTTGACCGAGCGGAATCCGGTGCCGATCGGCGTCGTGATCGGCCCCTTGAGCGCCACGCCGTTCTTCCGGATGCTCTCGATGACCGATGGCGGGAGCGGCGTGCCGTGCTCGGCGATCGTCGCCTCGCCGGCCTGCTGGATGTCCCACGCGAGCTCGATTCCGGTCGTCTCGAGGACGCGTCGCGTTGCCTCGGCGAGCTCAGGACCGATGCCGTCTCCCGGCACGAGGGTGACCGCGTAGCTCACTGCGCCTCCATCGGTCGCCGGTCACAGCGCCGGCCATACCGAGCCGTAAGTTTAGGCACCCGGCGCGCCTGATACGCCGCGTGCCGGTCCGCGGCGTGCAGAGTCTCGCGCCGTGAAGCTCCACGAGTACCGCAGCAAGGAGATCCTGTCCCGCTACGGGATCCGGCTGCTGGACGGTGTGGTGGCGCGTACGCCCGGTGAGGCCCGCGCCGCGGCGGAGCGCATCGGCGGCCCGGTGGTCGTCAAGGCGCAGGTCCTCGTCGGCGGCCGCGGAAAGGCAGGCGGCGTCAAGCTCGCGGCGACTCCAGACGAGGCCGAGAACCGGGCGCGCGCGATCCTGGGCCTCGACATCAAGGGCACCACTGTCCGCACCCTGCTCGTCGCGCCGGCCGCCGAGATCGGCCGTGAGATCTACCTGGGGCTGATCCTCGACCGCGCCGCCAGGGCGATCACCGCGATCGCCAGCGCGGAGGGCGGTGTCGAGATCGAGGAGCTCGCCCGGACGGACCCCGACAAGATCGTGCGGGTCTCGCTCCATCCCCTCATCGGCCTCCAGGACCACGAGGTCCGCGGGCTGTCGTTCGCGCTCCGAATACCCGCCGACCTGCGGGCGGACTTCGCACGGACGGTGACGGGCCTGTATCGGGCGTTCGTCGAGTCGGACGCCGATCTCGCGGAGATCAATCCGCTGGTGATCACGCCCGATGGCCGGCTGCTCGCGCTCGATGCCAAGATCGTGCTCGACGACTCCGCGCTGTCCCGGCATCCCGACCTCGAGGCGATGCGCGACGTCGACGAGGAGGAGCCTTCGGAGATCGCGGCGCGGGAGGCGGGCATCAACTTCATCAAGCTCGACGGCGACATCGGCTGCATGGTCAACGGCGCCGGACTGGCGATGACCACCATGGACCTGGTCAAGCTCGCGGGGGGCGAGCCGGCCAACTTCCTGGACATCGGTGGCGGAGCGCGCGCTGACCGCGTGGCGGCCGCGTTCCGCATCATCCTCGACGACCCCAAGGTCCGCGCCGTGCTGGTCAACATCTTCGGCGGGATCACGCGCGGCGACGAGGTGGCGCGCGGCATCGTCGAGGCGCGAGGGCAGCAGACCCGCGAGGTGCCGATGGTAGTGCGCATCGTTGGCACGAACGAGGAGGAGGCCGCGGCGATCCTGCATGAAGCGCAACTCCTGACGGCGCGCACACTTGACGAGGCCGCGGCGCTGGCGGTGCAGGCGTCGCGGGCGGCGGTGGCGTGAGCATCCTGGTTGGACGCGACACGCGGCTCCTGGTCCAGGGGATCACCGGCCGCGAGGGAGAGTTCCACTCGCGCCAGACGCTGGAATACGGAACCGCGATCGTGGCCGGGGTCACGCCCGGCAAGGGCGGACAGATGGCGCTCGACGGCCGCGTGCCGGTCTTCGACACGGTCACCGACGCGGTGCGCGAGACCGGTGCGAACACCGTGGTGAGCTACGTTCCCGCGCCGTTCGCTCCCGACGCCATCCTCGAGGCGGCCGACGCCGGCATCGGCCTCGTCTTCTGCATCACCGAGGGCATCCCCGCGCTGGACATGCTGCGCGTGTACCACGTCCTCCGCGAGAAAGGCACTCGCCTGGTGGGGCCCAACTGCCCCGGCGCGACATCGCCCGGCGGCGCCAAGGTCGGGATCATTCCGGGCAAGATCCACCGAGAAGGCAGCGTCGGCGTGGTGAGCCGCTCGGGCACTCTGACTTACGAGGTCGTCCAGGCGATGACCGATGCCGGGACCGGCCAGTCGACGTGCATCGGGATCGGCGGCGACCCGATCGTCGGAACGAGCTTCACCGAGGTTCTCGAGCTCTTCAACGCCGATCGGGAGACGAGCGCCATCGTGATGATCGGAGAGATCGGCGGCGACGAGGAGGAGAAGGCCGCCGCTCACGCGGCGCGCGAGGTCAGCAAGCCGATGGTGGGGTTCATCGCCGGTCGCACCGCTCCACCCGGGCGCAGGATGGGCCACGCGGGCGCCATCATCTCGGGCAGCGCGGGCACGGCGGAGTCGAAGCGCCAGGCGATGCGTTCCGCGGGGATCGCCGTCGCGGACTCGCCGTCGCAGATCCCGGAGATGCTTCGCGCGGCGGGCGTCGTCTGACGCCAGAGCTCAGTCGGCGCTGCCGCCGCGGCGCCGATTCACTCGCTCCACGAGCGGGGTGACCGCGCCGCGCAGCTCCCACAGGACGCCACTGAGGGAACGCGGGTGCACGAAGGCGACCCACGAGTCCTCGGCCCCGGGGCGCGGCCGCTCGTCGATCAGCGCCACGTCGGCGGCGGCCAGACCGGCGAGGTCGTCGTCGATGGCATCACTGGCGAGGCAGACGTGGTGCAGCCCCTCGCCGCGCGTGGCCAGGAAGCGGGCGATCCCGCTGTCGGCGTCGGTAGGCTGCACGAGCTCGACCCGCGCCGCCGGCGGAGCTCCGGTGGGCATGAAGCAGACGCGCGACCGCTGAGCGGGAAGCTCAATGATGCCGCCGGACGGCGCGAGCCCGAAGAGCTCGCGATAGCGAGGAAGCGCTTCCTCGATAGAGCGGACCACGATCGCGACGTGGTCAATGGGCCCGAGTGACCGCCGCCGAGGAGGGCCGTCAGGCACAGTACTGACCGCGGTACTCACCCCAGACCGCCCGCAGCTCGGCGCCGATCTCGCCGACGGTGACGTCCGCCTCCACGCACGCTCGCAGCCGCGGCAGCACGTTCTCCGTCCCTGACGCCGCCGCTCGAAGCGCGTCCAGCGAGCCGGCCGCGGCAGCCGCATCGCGCCGCTCCCGCACTGCGCGCGTGCGCGCCACCTGACCGGCCTCCTCCTGGGGATCGATGGGCTGGGGAAGCGGGCGCTGCTCGCCGGCGGCATCGGTGAATTGGTTAACGCCAACAACTATCCGCTCGCCTGACTCGATCGCGCGCTGCGCCTCGTACGCCGACTCGGCGATCGCATCCGGCTGGTAGCCGGCCTCCAGCGCGCGCAGCGTCCCTCCGAACTCGTCGATGCGCTCGAGCTCGGCGCGGACGCCGGCTTCGAGTGCTTCACAGAGCGACTCGACGTAGTACGAGCCGCCGACGGGGTCTGCGGTCTCAGCCACGCCCGACTCGTGGGCGAGGATCTGCTGGGTGCGCAGCGCAAGCCGCGCCGTGTCCGGCGTGGGGAGCCCCAGCGCCTCGTCCAGCGCGTTGGTGTGGATCGACTGCGCGCCGCCGAGCACCGCCGCCAGGGCCTGCACCGTGGTTCGGACGACGTTCGTGTCCGGCTGCTGCGCGGTGAGCGTGCTCCCGCCGGTCTGGACGTGGAAGCGCATGGCCATCGATCGGGGATCCCGCGCTCCGAATCGGTCGCGAGCAAGGTGCGCCCACACGCGGCGGGCGACGCGGAACTTCGCGATCTCCTCGAACAGGTCGTTGTGCGCCGCGAAGAAGAACGACAGGCGCGGCGCGAAATCGTCGAACATCAGCCCGACGGCGAGCGCCGCTTCGCAGTACGCGATCGCGTCGGCGAGGGTGAACGCGACCTCCTGGACCGCCGTCGCGCCCGCCTCGCGCATGTGGTAGCCGCTGATGCTGATCGTGTTCCACTCCGGCAGCTCGGCACGGCAGTAGGCGAACGTATCGGTCACGAGTCGCATCGACGGCTCGGGCGGGAAGATATACGTCCCGCGTGCGATGTACTCCTTGAGGATGTCGTTCTGCACGGTGCCGCGAAGCCGATGCGGGTCGACACCCTGCCGGCGGGCGACCGTCTCGTACAGGACGAGCAGGATCGCCGCCGTGGCGTTGATCGTCATCGACGTGCTCACCGCGCCGAGGTCGATGCCGTCGAAGAGTCGCGCCATGTCGTCGACGCTGTCGACGGGTACGCCGACGCGACCGACCTCGCCCATCGCCTTCGGCTCGTCCGAGTCGTAGCCGATCTGCGTCGGCAGGTCGAAGGCGACCGAAAGCCCGGTCTGGCCGCGCTCGAGCAGGTAGTGGAAGCGCCGGTTCGTCTCGGCGGCTGACGCGTACCCCGCGTACTCGCGCATCGTCCAACGCCGGCTGCGATACATGTCGGGATGGATGCCCCGCGTGAAGGGGAAGCGTCCCGGGGTCCCGAGACGCTGTCCGGGGTCGAACTCTCGGAGGTCGTCGGGACCGTAGACCGGGCGGATCTCGATTCCAGAAGTCGTCCGCTGGGGCGAACGCGGGGTGCTCACTCGACGCGCAGGACGGCCTGTCCGCTCCTCACCGTCTCGCCCTTGGCAACGGAGATGCCGGTGACGCGGCCCGGGCGCGGAGCGCGGACCTCGTTCTGCATCTTCATCGCCTCGATTGTAATAAGCGGCTGGCCCTCGACGACCTCGCTCCCCTCCTCCACGAGCACCGCGACCACAAGCCCCGGGAGGCTGGCCTTCACCTCGATCGGGCCGCCCCCCGCCGTCCCGGCCGCCGCCGCCTCGGCAAGGATGCGCTCGCGCGCGTTCCGGACCGTGACGGCGATGCGGCGCCCGTGAATCGTGACGACCCACTCCTGGCCAGCGCCCTCGGCGAGCGCCGTCTCGGACGTCTCGCCGTTCGTCAGCCGGATCAGCCCGCTTGGCTCGTCCAGCCACTCGGCGCCCCATCCGGGCGGGCCCTCCCGCGCCGCGCCGGACACGATGACCTGGAATTCGGGTGACCGGCTCACCGCCGCCGCAACCCTTCAATCCGCGCCGCGCGAACCCAGGGAGACGGCTCGCCACGGCCGAGCGTGATGCCGTCCGCCGGCGTGCGCGGCGGCGTCGCGGCCCGCGCGTGGAGTGCCGCCACCGCCACTAGGTCGAGCTCGGCGGGGGTCGGACCCGGCCCGTCCCGCCACCGCTCGGCGACGAGCGAGGTGTCGTACGCTCCCCGAACGAACGCCTGGTCTCCTACCAACCAGGCAAAGAACCCCAGGTCGGTCTGGACGCCACCGATCACCACCTCGTCCAGCGCCCTGCGGAGGCGCGCCAGGGCCGCCTCCCGGTCATCGCCGAGGATGAGCACCTTGGCGAGCAGCGGGTCGTACTCGGGCGGAAGATCCGTATCGGCCTCGACGCCCGCGTCGACGCGGACGCCCGGGCCACTCGGCATCCGCCACGCCGTCACGCGCCCCGCCACCGGTCGGAAGTCGTCATACGGGTCCTCGGCATACAGCCGGACCTCGATGGCGTGGCCGCGCGGGCCGACGGACGCGACGCTCGCGGGAAGGGGCTCGCCGGCGGCGATCCGGATCTGGAGCGCGACGAGGTCAAGGCCCGTGACGAGCTCGGTCACGCCGTGCTCGACCTGGAGGCGAGCATTGAGCTCGAGGAAGTAGTGGTTTCCACCTGCGTCGACCAGGAACTCGGCGGTCGCGGCACTGTGGAAGGTCACCGCCCGGGCGATCCGCCTGGCGCTGTCGAACAGCGCCGCCCGAAGCTCGGCGCCGACGGCGGGCGAAGGGCTCTCCTCGACCAGCTTCTGATGGCGGCGCTGGACGCTGCAATCGCGTTCGCCCAGGCATACGACGTTGCCATCCCGGTCACCGAGCAGCTGCACCTCGACGTGGCGCGCCGGCGAGACTATCCGCTCGCCGTACACCGTTCCGTCGCCGAACGCCGCGAGCGCCTCGCCGCGCGCCGCCTCCAGGGCGGGCTCG
>JBHENJ010000020.1:0-33715 GCA_046262115.1 Candidatus Limnocylindria bacterium
CGGCACCGCCCGCTCGGAGAGCGCCGACCCGACGTTGATGATCGTCCCCCCGGAACGACGCATGTGGGGTAGAGCGGCCTTGACGCCGTAAATCTGGCCCAGGAGGTTCACGCGGACCACGCGGTCGATCTCGTCGATCGCCAGCTCGTCAATGGTCCCGTATGCGCTCAGCGCCGCATTGTTGATCCACGTGTCGATGCGGCCGAAACGATCGACCGCGCGCTGCGCGAGCGCTTGCACCTGTCCCCATTCGGCGACGTCGGCGACCACGACTTCGGCGTCGGCACCGAGGCGGTTCACCTCCAGCTCGAGCTCGCGGAGGGCCTCTCCGTTCCGGGCGCAGAGAACGAGCGAGGCGCCGCGCATCGCCAGCTGAAGCGCGGTCTCGCGTCCGATGCCCTGCGACGCACCGGTGACGACGACGACCTGCTCGGCAATGGGTCGCTTCACTCGATCACGCCCACCTTGTAGCGATAGCTCAGCTCGCCGCCCAGCCAAGCGGTCACGGTCAGGGTCGCCGCGCTCAGGCCGGAGAGCATCAGCCCCCACGGGACGATGGCGCGATCACCAGCCGTCAGGCGCATCCGCAGGCTCGCGGCGCCGAGCACGAGGACGACGACGTTGCCAGCCGCGTGGTCCCAGCCCTCGACGTGGTCGCGCGGCCGCGACAGCGTCGCGAAGTCGGTGATCCGGAAGAGCGCGGCACTCAGGCCGGTGAGCACGCCGCCTCCAGTGAGCCACCGCGACGCGCGCGCGGAGAACCGATCGCCGGCGCACAGGAATGCGAGGTCGGAGACGAACGCGGCGCTCAGGAGCCCGATCGGCAGCGGGACGAGCATCGGATGGATCGGATGCCCCGCGATCGAGGCCGCGCTGCGAACCGGCGTGTGCTCGGTCATCGATTCCCCTGTCCTCGTGCGACGCGATCAGCCGTGCCGGTGATCGGGCTCGCCCTTCGCGACCTCCACTGTCCTCAGCAGGATCTGCACCGCCTCATCGAGGCCCTTTCCGTCGACGGCAGCGCTCCGCTCGAGGCCCTCGATGGTCAGGTAGTCCGGATTGCCATGGTCTTCGTGTGGAAGCTCACAGCCGCAGGTCAGGCACATGGTCAGCTCTCCTCGCTCGAGGCGCGTGAGTCGGTCACGGTCACGCTGCCCCGCATGTTGTTCGGGTGAAACGAGCAGTCGTACCGATAGATGCCGGGCTCGTCGAACGTCTGCTCCACGCTCTCACCGGGCTGCATCACCAGCGGCTCACCGGACCGCTCGCCGGCGTCGTCAAGGAACCGCCCTATGGGCACGGTTGTCTCCTCCTTCTATCGTTCGGGGGCCCGGCGCGCCGCGAGTCCGCGGCGACGGCCGTCCCAGATGGCCGCGACCAGCGTCACGCACATCAAGACGAAGATGGCGAGATGGTCGAAGTGTTCCGCCCCGTCGCCGCGGACGAATTGCGTCACGACGACTACGGATGCGGTGGCGACCAGCAGCGTCCCCATCCACACCGCCACCCGGACCCTCCTCACGAGCGTCTATCGCCAGTCGCGATCGACGATAGAGAACCGCCGCCTGCGGTGTCAAGTCTATTGCTATCCAGGATGAGTTATAGAATCAGCGCTCGATGAACAATCCCGAAGCCGATCCCGTGCTGGAGGCGGTCGCCAGCCTGGCGGAACCTGTGCGACGGGACCTGTACGCCTACGTCGCGCAGCGCGGCGAAGAGGTCAGCCGCGAGGACGCGGCCGCGGCCGTCGGCGTGAGCCGTGGCCTCGCCGCGTTCCACCTCGACCGGCTCGTCGCCGCCGGCCTCCTGTCGGCCGCGTACCGGCGGCTCTCAGGAAAAACCGGCCCGGGAGCCGGGCGACCGTCGAAGATGTATCGCCGCTCCGACCAGCCGTTCGAGATCACTCTCCCACGTCGACGGCACGCGATGCTCGCCGATCTGCTCGCCGAGGCCGTCGACGCGACATCGGTGTCCCCACCGGGCGAGCCCACCGCCGAAGCGCTCCGATCGGCTGCCCGGCGGCGCGGGTTGCGCCTTGGACGCGAGGCACGCAGCAGCACCGGCGCGCGCCGGACACGCGCGCGCCTGCTCGACGCCGCCGAGGTGGCGCTGCGTGAGCATGGCTACGAGCCCTACCGGCCGTCTCCAGGCGAGATCCGGCTGCGGAACTGTCCGTTCCACCCGGTGTCGCGGCGATATCCGCCGCTCGTGTGCGGGATGAACATCGCTCTCATCCAGGGGCTGCTCGACGGGCTGGGGCTGGCCGGCGTCGGTGCCGACTTCGAGCCCGATCCGGCGGCGTGTTGCGTCGTCCTGAGAAGCGCCGGCCCAAGCTCCGCGACGTCTGACTGATATACTCCCCCAGAGTATCCATGACGACTCTCGCTCCTTCTCCGGCCGCGGCCCCTGACCGCAACGACGCGGAGCTCACGCTCCCTGTCGAAGGGATGACCTGCGCGTCGTGCGTGAACCGCATCGAGCGCTTCCTGACCCGCACCGACGGCGTCACCGACGCGAACGTCAACCTCGCCAGCGAGCGCGCCACGGTGCGATTCGACGCATCGCGCATCGGACTGGCGGACATCGTCCACGCCATCGAGTCGGCCGGCTACGACGTTCCGCGGTCGGCGCTCCGAGATGGGACGTCCACTCCGCTCGCCGAGGCGGATGCAGCCGATCGCGGCCGCCGTGCGCGCGAGCTGCGCCTGCTCGGCCTGGAGGCCGGCATCGCGGTCGCCGTCGGCCTGGCGATGATGGCGTTGAGCATGTGGCCGGGCGGGCTGCCCGTCCCGATGGAGCGCCTGAATCTCTCGCTGGCGCTGCCGGCGACGCTCATCCAGTTCGTGATTGGCCGCCGGTTCTACCGTCCGGCGCTCAGGGCGCTCCGGCATCGCACGGCCGACATGAACACGCTCGTCGTCCTCGGCACCACGGCGGCCTACGCGTACAGCCTGTTCGTGGCGCTCGTCCCGCACGTCGTGATGCGCGCGGGGCTCGAGCCCGAAACGTACTTCGACTCGGCGGCCGTCATCATCGGGCTCGTCCTCGGCGGCCGGTACCTCGAGGCGCGGGCGCGCGGTCAGACCGCGGGCGCCGTGCGCGCGCTCGTCGAGCTGCGGCCTCGATCGGCGCGCGTGATCCGCGACGGGACCGAGCTGGACGTTGCGATAGACGACGTCCTCGGCGGGGACGTCATCCGCGTGCGGCCCGGGGAGAAGGTGCCCGTCGACGGCATCGTCCTGGAGGGACGGTCGGCGGTCGACGAGTCGATGATCACCGGCGAGCCGATGCCGGTCGAGAAGCGGCCGGGCTCCGAGGTGATCGGCGCGACGATGAATTCCAGCGGGAGCTTCGTGATGCGCGCGACGCGCGTCGGCGCCGACACGACGCTCTCGCAGATCGTGAGGCTCGTGCAACAGGCACAGGGCTCTAAGGCACCGATCCAGCGGCTGGCGGACGCGGTGACCGGGTGGTTCGTGCCGGCCGTGCTCGTGATTGCCGTTCTGACGTTCGCGGGGTGGATCGCCCTGGGGCCCGAGCCGCGCGTCACGCTCGGCATGACGGCGGCGATCGCGGTGCTCATCATCGCCTGCCCGTGCGCGATGGGCCTGGCCACGCCGACCGCCATCATGGTCGCGACCGGCAAGGGCGCCGAGGCGGGGATGCTGATCCGGAACGGCGAGGCGCTCGAACTCGGCGCGAAGCTGACCGCCGTCGTCCTCGACAAGACGGGGACGCTCACCGTCGGTGAGCCCGCCGTGGGCGAGGTCGTCACGAGCGGCTCGGCGATCGACGCCCGCGAGCTGCTGCGGCTCGTCGCAAGCGCCGAGCAGGCCAGCGAGCACCCCATCGCCGCGGCACTCGTGCGCGCGGCGGGAGCGCGCCGCGCAGATCTCGTCGAGCCGGAGGCTTTCGAGGCCGTGGCGGGGCACGGCATCCGGGCCACCGTCGACGGCCGCCGCGTGCTCGCCGGAACGGCGCGGTTCATGACCGACGAAGGGGTCGACGTCTCGCCGACGTCGGACGTCGCCGAGGCCGCGGCCGTGCGCGGCGAGACGCCGGTGTACGTGGCGGTCGACGGGGGTGCTGCGGGCGTCGTTACGATCGCGGACGTCGTCAAGCCAGAGGCGCGAGAGGCGGTCGCCCGGCTCCGCGCTGCCGGGCTCAAGGTATGGATGCTCACCGGCGACCGCGACGCGACCGCTCGAGTGATTGCCGCGCAGGTCGGGATCGAGGACGTCATGGCCGAGGTGCTGCCGGGCGACAAGGCCACAAAGGTGGCTGAGCTGCAGGCGGCCGGCGAGGTGGTCGCCATGGTGGGCGACGGGATCAACGACGCGCCGGCGCTCGCGCAGGCCGACCTCGGCATCGCCATTGGCACCGGCGCGGACGTGGCGCTGGAGGCGTCCGATGTGACACTGGTGGGCGGCGATCCGCGCGGCGTTCCGGCAGCCATCGGCCTCGCCCGACGGACGATGCGCGTGATCCGCCAGAACCTCGTCTGGGCCTTCGGCTACAACGTGGTTCTCATCCCGGTCGCGATGGGCGCGCTGTACCCGCTGTTCGGCGTCCTGCTGAACCCCGCGCTGGCCGCCGCGGCGATGGCGCTTTCCAGCGTCAGCGTCGTATCGAACTCTCTGCGGCTGCGGCGCGCGACGACCACCTAGACTGAATACCCAAACAGGACGGAGGACCGATGCAGGCGACGCCACAGACAGATACCGATCCGGTGTGCGGCATGGAGATCGACCCCGAGCTCGCGCGACGCAACGGGCTGACGGTCGAGCACGAGCAGAAGCACTTCTACTTCTGCGGCCGCGGCTGCATGCTCGACTTCAGGGACGACCCGACGAAGTACCTCGACGCGCGCTACGTACCTCGGATGTAGCGCTCCACGCGAGCGCCACCTTGAGCGCCGCGGCGACGAGGATCAGCGCCGCGACCGGCGAGCGGCGTCGCCGACGAGGTAGATGACCGCGGCGACGACCGAGAGCGCGTTGAAGACGAAGGTCGCGGCGTTCTGAAGGCCGATCGCCATCGGAGGAATACATGCTTCCCTGGTCCGCAGGATTCCGCGGCCGTTTCGACGAGCACGTCCTCGACAGCCAAGCGCTGCGCGACAACCCGCTCGGTGACCCGCACGAGCGGCCGCTATGGGTCTACCTCCCGGCGCGCTACGACGACGAGCCGGATCGACGCTATCCCTCGATCTACGTCATCCAGGGCTACACCGGGCAGCTCGACATGTGGCGGAACCGGGCCGCGTTCCGGCCGACCGTCCTCGAGCTCGCCGACGAGCTCTTCGCGAGCGGCGAGGCCCCGCCATGCATCCTGGTGTGGGTCGATGCCTGGACCTCCATCGGCGGGAGCCAGTTCCTCGACTCGCCCGGAACCGGCCGCTACCACACCTACCTGTGCGACGAGATCGTGCCCTGGGTCGACGCTCGCTATCGGACGCTCGCCGACCGCGATCACCGCGCCATCACCGGCAAGTCGAGCGGCGGCTATGGCGCGATGGTGACGCCGATGCTGCGGCCCGATCTGTTCGGGGCGTTCGCGACGCACGCCGGCGATGCCCTGTTCGAGGCCTGCTACCTCCCCGAGTTCCGCGAGACCGTGCGCCTGCTGCGCGACCGATACGATGGATCGTTCGAACGCTTCTGGGCCGATTTCAGGTCGCGACCGGCGTTCAGCCGCGAGGGGGACGACCACGTCATGAACGACTGGGGCATGGCATCGGCCTACTCGACCGATGACGACGGGACCGTCCGCGTCCCCTTCGACCCGGACACGGCGGAGCTCATCCCCGACGTCTGGGCGCGGTGGCTCCGGTGGGATCCGGTGCGCATGGTCCCTCGCCACGCCGACGCCCTGCGCTCGATGCGCGCGATCTACATCGACGCCGGCAAGAGCGACGAGTACTTCCTCGACCTCGGCGCGGAGGCGTTCCGGCGCGCGCTGGCCGGCATCGGCGTCACAGATGTCTTCTTCGAGCTGTTCGAGGGGAAGCACGGCGCGATCGAGTACCGCTACCCTCTCGCGCTGAGGTACCTCGCCGAGCACCTGTCGGACGGGTAGGCGGCTGCCGTAGGCTAGCGCGCCCGTGGACCGCTCCCTCCAGGCCGTCGTCTTCGGCACGTTCACCCTGCGCTTCAGCACCGGCCTTACCGGCGCCTTACTGCTGTACTACCTCGCCGAGCTGCCACACTTCGGTGGCGAGCCGGTGGGCGCCGCGCTGGTCGGCGTCTTCGGGGCGATCTTCTTCATCGCCGAGCTGGTCCTGTCGCCGCTGTTCGGCGTCCTCTCCGACCGCTTCGGGTGGCGGCCGATCATGCAGATCGGGCCGCTCTTCGGCGCGGTCGCGGTCGTGATGACCGGCGTCTCTACGAGCCTGCCCATCCTCGCCTCCACGCGCCTCCTCGAGGGGGCGTCCGCCGCGGCGAGCGTCCCGTCGATCCTCGGCTATATCGCAATCGCCACGGCGGCCGACCAGGGGCTACGCGGGCGGGCCGTGGCCCGGTTCGAGGCGGCGACGCTCGCCGGGCTCGGCATCGGTCTCGTGGCGGCGGGACCGCTGTACCACTTCGTCGGGCCCATCGGCTTCTTCGTCAACGCCGGCGTCTACGCGATCTCGCTGCTGATCTACCGCTTCGGTGTCGACCCCGACGACCGGACGCCGCCACACGACCTGCGGAGGCGCGTCGACCTCGGCCGCTATCGGCGCCTGCTGCGCAGCTCGGCGGTGTGGCTCCTCGCTCCGAGCTGGATCGCCTTCAACGCCGTGGTAGGCGTCTGGACCAGCCAGTCGATCTTCCAGCTGGTGCGCCGACCGAAGCCGGGATTCGAGGACCAGCTCCTCATGGGTGGCTTCGACCCGATCAAGGTCAGCATCGGTCTCGCCGTCTGGCTGGTGATCTTCTTTGCCGGAATCTTCTACTGGGGGACGCGGTTCAAGCGGCTGCGGCGCACTACGATCATCTTCTTCGGCGCGCCGGGTGGCATCGGCATGGTCGCCGCCATCTACCTGCTCAATCACAGCGCCGGCGAGCCGCTCGGGCTCCAGGCCGCGTACGCAGTCGCGGGCTCGGCCGGACTGTTCGTGCTCGCCGGAGCGACGCCCGCGGCGATCGGGCTGCTGGCCGACATCTCCGAGAGCCACCCCGCGGACCGCGGACTGATCATGGGGCTCTACAGCGTCTTCCTTGCGATTGGCCAGATCGTCGGGGCGCTGCTGGGCGGTGGCGCCGCCGAGCTCCTTGGCGTGGACGGCCTGCTGGCCGTGACGACGGGGCTCCTGGTCGTGGCACTCCTCCCGCTGGCGCGGCTGCGTGCGGTGGAGCACAGGGTCGGGGAGCAGCACATGGATCCGTAAGCGCGCGGCATGGTCCGCCGCGTGCATATTCCCGACGGCATGACGTTCAGGCGCGACGCCCGCCTTGACCCGTCGCAGGTCCGCGACATGCGCGGCCGGCGCGTCCGCGGGCGCGTCGGCGGCCGCGGGATGGCGATCGGCGGCGTCGGCGGCATCGGCGGCGTGGTGCTCGTCGCGCTGTTCCTCCTCCTCGGCGGCAACCCCTCCGACGCCGGGCTGGGCGCGCTCGACGACCAGACGATCGGCTCCGGAGGCGGAGGGCAGGTGAGTCAAGAGTGCCGCACCGGCGCCGACGCCAACGAGCGCGAGGACTGTCGCATCGTCGGCTATGTCAACAGCGTCCAGGAGTACTGGAGCGACCAGTTTGCGTCGACCGGGGACGAGTACCGCGAGTCCGTGACCTACTTCTTCACCGGCGCCGTCGACACCGGCTGCGGCCAGGCGACGAGCGAGGTCGGCCCGTTCTACTGCCCGGCCGACCAGACGATCTACATCGACCTCGGCTTCTACGACGACCTCCGCTCGCGATTCGGCGCCGAGGGAGGCCCGCTCGCCGAGGCCTACGTGATCGCTCACGAGTACGGCCACCACGTGCAGGACCTGCTCGGGATCCTCCGCTCGACCTCGGGCGCGACCGGCCCGCAGAGCGACTCGGTGCGCACCGAGCTGCAGGCCGATTGCTTGGCCGGCGTGTGGGCGGCGCACGCCGTCGAGACCGGGTTCATCGAGCCACTCACCGCCGACCAGGTTCAACAGGCGCTCGACGCCGCTGCCGCAGTGGGAGATGATCGGATCCAGCAGAGCGCGCAGGGTCGCGTGACGCCGGAGTCGTGGACGCACGGCTCGGCCGAGCAGCGCCAGCACTGGTTCCAGGCCGGGCTCGACAGCGGCGATCCCGCCGATTGCGACACGTTCGAGGGCACAGCGTAGGCGCAAGCAATGCGAACGCCCGGCTCGATGAGCCGGGCGTTCCCGATTTGGAAGCCGCGTCTGGCGCGGCTCGAGTCGTCCTACGCGGTGACCTGCACCCGCACGGCGCGAGCGCCCTTGGGGCTGTTCTCGGTGTCGAACGTCACCTGCTCGCCCCCGACCAGTCGATCGAAGTCGAGCGAGCGGTCGAGACCGTCGCGGTGGAAGAAGTAATCCTTCCCATCCTCGGCGGTGATGAAGCCGAAGCCTCTATCCGAGACGAGCTTCTTGATGGTTCCCGTGGCCAAGATGTCTTCCTACTTCTCTTCTCGATAACTACCGACCGGCACGGCCGGCTCGAGAAGAACCACTGACCACGCGGAAAGCCTCGGAACGATTCCAAGGGGTGCGGCCAGCATACGCCACCCGGAACCATTTGGCGAGCGGCCGGATTCGGACCCCGCGCGTCAGCTCGTGGCGAGCTCCTTCGCGAACTCCCGAAAGACGTCGATGTGTCGGTCGACGTCCGCTTCATCGTGCTGGACCGACAGCGTCCACTGGTCGTCTGGGCCGGGCGGCAGCAGGATACCGCGGTTCGCGAGGTAGAAGAAGAAGGCGCTCCACAGATCGGTGTCGAGACCGATGAAGTCGCGATAACTCGTCACCCGCTCAGGGGTGAACATCACGCACCCCTTCGGGCCGACATTGATCGCGTAGCCGGGCAGGCCGAACTCATCCAGCACACCCTGGCAACCGGTTGTCAACCGTTCGGCCAACTCGTGGAGCCGCGGGTATGCGTCCCGTGTCAGCACCCTCGTCAGCGTCGCGACGCCCGCGGCCATCGACAGCGGGTTGCCGTTGAAGGTCCCCAGATGCGCTACACGCGTCGCTCCGCCCGGGATGGTAGTGACCTCGACCCCGGTGCCCGGGGCGTCCGCCCGCGCGGCCGGGGTTCCCTCGAGGGTCTCGATCGCCCGCATCACCCCCGCGCGGCCGCCGAACGCCCCGATCGGCACGCCGCCCCCGATGCTCTTGGCCAGGCAGAAGAGGTCCGGCTCGACGCCGAAGTGCTCACGGGCGCCGCCGTAGGCGAGGACGACGCCGGTCTTGACCTCGTCGAAGATGAGCACGCAGCCGTGCTCGGTCGCGAGCTGTCGCACCGCCTCGAGGTAGCCCGGCAACGGCGGCACGACGCCGATGTTGAACTGCACCGGCTCGATCACGATCGCGGCCACCTCGGCCGCATGGCGATGGAGGATCGCGGCGAGCGCCGACGCGTCGTTGTACGGCGCCACGATCGTCTCCGCCAGCCGGCTGCGCGGGATCCCGGCGCTGGCGGGCACCGTGCGCGGCGCCGCGGCCTCCCCCATCACGTCGCGCGGCGGCTGGATGCTGACCAGCACGTCGTCGTGATGCCCGTGGTAGCCGCCCTCGAACTTCACGATCTTGTCGAGACCCGTGTAGCCGCGAGCGACCCGGATGGCGTCCATGGTCGCCTCGGTCCCGGAGTTGCTGAAGCGGACGAGGTCGCATTCGAAGCGGCGCTTGATCTCATCGGCGAGGACAATCGAGTCCTCGACGGGGAACGTGTAGCAGGTGCCGTTCGAGGCGCGGTGAGCGATCGCCTCCGCCACCGCCGGATGCGAGTGGCCGGCGGCAAGGACACCGAAGGCCATGTCGAAGTCGATGTACTCGTTGCCGTCGGCGTCCCGGATCCGCGAGCCGCGGGCATCGGTCATGAACAGCGGGTACGGCTCGTAGCTCTGGAACGAGCTCGCGACGCCCAGCGGGAGCGACGCGCGCGCGCGCGCATAGAGCGCGGCGCTTTGCGGGGTCCGCTCCCGGTAACCGGCCTCCTCGCGTTCGAGGATGGTCGCGAGTCGCGTGCGGTCGATGGTGCTCGTCTCGGCGACGGTCACCGGTCAGACCGTGCCGGTTCTGGAGTCGGCGCCTTCCTCGGGCGCCGTCACGGCATCGGTCTCCGAGGTCTCGGCCGGCGCGTCGCCATAGATCGTGTAGTGCCAGTCCTTGCGCGTGTCACCGGAGAGTTCGAACGCGACGTGCTTGAGCTGCGTGTAGTCCTCCACCGAGTAGCCGGAAAGGTCCTTTCCGAAGCCGGACTGCTTGTAGCCACCGTGCGGCATCTCGGACGCGATCGGCAGGTGGTCGTTGACCCACACGGCGCCGAACCGAAGGCGGCGGGAGACCCGCATCGCCTTGAACACATCGGTCGTCCACACCGATGACGCCAGGCCGTACGGCACGCCGTTGGCCTTCTCGACCACCTCGTCCTCGGAGTCGAACGGCAGAACCGTGGTGACGGGGCCGAAGACCTCCTTCTGGTTGATCTCCGCATCCGCTTCGGGCGCCTCGATCAGCGTGGGGAGGTAGTAGAACCCGCGCGTGTAGGCGTCGCCCTCTGGGCGGGCGCCGCCGGCGAGGATGAGCGCGCCGGCATCCCGCGCCCGCCCGACGAAGGTCTCGACGCGCCGTCGCTGACCGTCGCTGATCAGCGGGCCGATGTCCGTCGCCGCATCGAAGGGGTCGCCGACGCGGACCTTCTTCACCTCATCCGTCAAACGCCTCACGAACTCGTCGTAGATCGGTCGCTGCACGAAGATGCGGGTCGCCGCGGTGCAGTCCTGGCCGGTATTCACGAACGCCCCGACCACCGCGCCCTGGACCGCGGCCTCCTGATCGGCGTCGGCGAAGACGATGAATGGCGCCTTGCCGCCCAGCTCGAGGTGCACGCGCTTGATCGTGCGGCTGGCGCTCGCCATGACCTCGCGGCCGGTCTCCACGTCGCCGGTGAGGGCGACCATGTCCACGTCGGGGTGCTCGGTGAGGTAGGTGCCGATCTCGTCGCCCGGGCCGGTGATCACGTTCAGCACGCCTGCCGGCAGACCCGCCTCGGCGAAGATCGCGGCCATCTCGAGCGCGGTGAGCGGCGTGATGGTCGCGGGCTTGAAGACGATCGTGTTGCCCGCCGCCAGGGCGGGACCGATCTTCCAGGCCATCATCATGATCGGGTAGTTCCAGGGTACGACCTGGCCGATCACGCCGATCGGCTCGCGCCGGACGTAGCTGGTATGTCCGCCGGTGTACTCCCCGGCCGACTTGCCGTCGTCGATGTGGCGCGCCGCCGTGGCGTAGTAGCGCAGGTTGTCGACTGTGAACCACACGTCGCTGTCCGCGGACAGCTTCATCGGCTTGCCGGTCTGGAGTGATTCGAGGCGCGCCACTTCCTGCGTCCGCTGCTCGAGCAGGTCCGCCGCCTTCCACAGGATGGCGCTGCGATCCGCGAAGCCGAGGTTCGACCAGCGGCCGTCGTCGAACGCGGCACGGGCCGCGGCGACGGCACGATCGACATCCGCGCGCGTGGCCTTCTGTACCCGCCCGACGATCTCGCCGGTGGCCGGCGAGATCACGTCGATCGTTTCGCCCGAACTGCCGGCCACCCATTCGCCGCCGATGAACAGCTTCCGCGTCTCGACGGCGGCGGCGGCTTTGGCGCCTTCGAGCGGCGACTCGGTGTCCGCTGGCGGCGCAACGGTTGCGGTCATGCGGCGATCCCTCGTGCGGAGAAGCTTCGGAGCAGAACCTTGCTCGCTTGCAGTAGGTTTGGCGCCGATTCTACCGCCGCTGACAACGAGGTCGACCGATGAAGATCGTGCTCCTCGGTGGCGGTGGCCTCATGGCGCGGGCGACGGCTCGCGACCTCCTCGAGCGGGACCCTCGTGCCGTGCTCACCCTCGCCGACCGCGATGGTCGTACCGCGCGGGAGGTCGCGACGTCGCTGACGTCAGGGACGAGCGGCGGCGTAGGCGCGAATGTCGCCGTCGTGGAGCTGGATGCCGGCGACGAGCACGCCGTTCGAGACGCCATCCGCGGGGCGGATGTCGTGATCAACGCGGCGCAGTACTACGTCAACGTGCCGGTCATGCACGCCGCGCTCGCGGAGCGGGTCGCCTACGTGGACCTCGGCGGGCTGTACCACGTGACACGCGAGCAGCTCGCCCTCGACGGGCTGTTCGCGGAGGCGGGTGTCACCGCGATCGTCGGGATGG
The DNA here is from genome assembly GCA_046262115.1 of Candidatus Limnocylindria bacterium. GTDB lineage: Bacteria > Chloroflexota > Limnocylindria > QHBO01 > QHBO01 > JBHENJ01. The sequence goes on from JBHENJ010000020.1 coordinate 12,349, forward strand.
GCTCGACCCCTGGGATCACCAACGTGCAGGCGCGATACGCGGTCGAACAGCTCGAGCAGGTGCACCGCATCGGAGTGTATTGCGCGAATACGCCGGAGGCGGACGCGCCCGAGCGGTTCGGATACAGCATCGACACCATCCTCGACGAGCTGACGACGCCGCCGATCGTGTTCCGTGACGGCAAGGTGCAGGAGCTCGAGCCTCTCGCGGAGCCGACCGTGTGGGAGTTCCTCCATCCTATCGGGACTACGGTCGTCCACCACTCCCTCCATTCCGAGCTCGCGACGCTGCCTTCGTCGTTCGCGGCGTCGGGCCTCCGGGAGTGCTTCTTCAAGCTCAATCGATTCGGGTATACGCCGCGAGCGCTCGACGAGCTGCGGTCGCTCGTCGCATCCATGCCACGCGACGAAGTGATCGAACACCTGCGCCGCCGGCGGCGGGTCGGAGGAGAAGCGTCGCGCGACAGCGAACCGTTCGTCCTCGATCACGAAGAGGTCGCCGTGCACGTCGCGGGTCAGCTCGCGGGACGGCCGGCGATCGTTCGGATCGATACGCTCGCCGCCGCGCGCGAAAACGTGCGGATCTCCGGCGGGACCCTGCTGACCGCCGTGCCGCCAGCGATCGTCGCCGCGTGGCTTGCCGACGGGTCGCTCCGTGCGCCGGGCGTCCACCCACCGGAGTCGGTTGTCGAACCGTCGCGGCTCTTCCAGGCGCTCGCGAAACGGGGAATCACAACGACTGTCGCGGGACCCGATACACGGGTCGTTACGTGGACGCCGCGCTGAAGGCCTCGGCCAGGACGTCGACGGCGCGGTCGATCTCCGCCTCCGTGGTCACCAGCGGTGGGATCACGCGCACCACCTGCCCGGCGACTCCGCACGTGAGCAGCATCAGGCGACGATCCAGACACTCCCGCAGAACCCGCTTCGCCAGGTCTGGCCGCGGCATCAGCGACTCGGGATCGGCGAACTCGATGCCGACCATCAGCCCGCGGCCGCGCACCTCCGCGACGCAGACGTGCCCCGACGCCGCCGCCTGGACGCCGTCGAGCAGCCGCCGGCCCAGGCTGGCCGCGCGCTCGATGAGACCCTCGTCCTCGATCACGTCAAGCGTGGCAAGCGCAGCGGCGCACGCCACGGCGTTGCCGCCGTACGTCCCGCCATGGGTGCCCGGACCGAATGCATCCAGCAGCTCCCGGCGGGCCATGATCCCGGAGAGCGGCATGCCCGACGCCATTCCCTTGGCCACGACGACGATGTCGGGTCGCGTATCGGTCCACTCGGACGCGAACATCCGACCGGTGCGCCCGATGCCGGTCTGGATCTCGTCCGCAACGAGGAGGATGCCGTGGCGGTCCGCGATCCGTCGCAGGTGCGGGAGGTAATCGTCCGGCGGGACGACGTACCCGCCCTCTCCGAGGACCGGCTCGACGACGAGCGCCGCGACGTCGTCGGGGTACACGACGGTCTCGAACAGCTCCTCGAGCGACGCAAGGGCGTATGCCGTGACGGTCTCCGCAGAGCGCCCCGTCGGGTTGCGCAGCGGATAGGCGTACGCGGCGAAGTGGACTCCGCCGTTCAACGGCTCGTAGTGGCCTCGATACTTGACGCCGGAGCTCGTGAGCGCCATCGCGGCGTGGGTCCGCCCGTGAAATCCGCCGCGGAAAGCGACTACGCACGGCCGCCTCGTCGCGACCTTCGCGAGCTTGACCGCCGCCTCGATCGCCTCGGCACCGGAGTTCGAGAGGAACAGGCCGGCTTCGCCGGCGGCCAGCCCAGGGAAATAGCGCGGCAGCCGGTCGTGCAGCTCCAGGCCAGGGCGGTGGTAGACGATGTTCTGCTGGGCGTGGATGATCCGGCCCGCCTGCTCCGCGATCGCGGCCGCCACCCGCGGATGCGCATGGCCCGTGGCGGTCACGGCAATCCCGCTGGTGTAGTCGAGGTAACGCTCCCCGTCCACCGTTTCGATCCATGACCCCTCGCCACGCTTGACGACCAGGTCGGTGTAGCGCGTCCACGCGCGCGGGACACCGTCGCGCAACGCCAGCCAGCGCGCCCTGTCGTCGACGGTCAGAACGTCGGTGGCGTGTTGATCCACAGCAGCCGTGTCTCGCCGCGGGCGTCGTTGCGCCAGCGATGCGGGAGGTTGGACGGAAAGTAGAGCGCGTCGCCCGTCGCGAGACGATACCGCTCGCCGTCGCCGAGCCAGACGCTGATCCGGCCGCGCAGGACGAACATGAACTCCTCCCCATGGTGCGCGTACTCGCCGTCGCTCGACGCATCCGGTGCGAGGACGAAGAGCTGCGGCTCCATGAGCGTCCTCCCGCTCGCGAGCTGCTCGATGCGGGTGCCCGACCCCACGACCTCGAGGACGCGGCGGCTCCGACGGCGCGTGACACGCCCGCCCGGCGCGTCGCCGAACAGGTCGAGCAGCGTGGCCCCGTATGCGCTGGTAAGGCGCTGCAACCCCGCGACGCTCGAGCCGCTCGCACCGCGCTCGAGGGCGCTGATGAAGCTCGCCGACAGCCCGCTCGCCGTCGCGGCCTCGCGCAGCGACATTCCGCGGCGCGTGCGCAGCTCGCGGAGGCGCGATCCCTGGGCAGCGTCGCGCGCCTGCGGGTCGCTTGCGGGCGCTCGAAGGAGGCGCCGGATCCCGGGCGCGTTGACCCTGTCCACGGTCCTGAGACGGCGAACTCGCCTCAGCGCGTCGACGTCGGCAGTCGTGTAGAGACGATATCGGCCGTCGCTCCGGCGCGGCGAGACGAGACCCTGCCGTTCCCAGAGGCGCAGCGCGGACGGCGAGACCCCGATCATCCGCGCCGTCTCGCCGATCCGGTACGGACCACGGGGATCTGCCGCGGACGCCGGGGTCGCGGACGGCGAATGGGGATGCGAGGACGCGTCGTTGACGTGCATCACGCGCCCGGCGTCGCCGGCGCGTCGCCGAGCTGCCGCCGCTGGCTCCAGACCTGGACCGCCACGAACGCGAACGCCACGACGAAGACCAGCGTGCCGAGGACGTTGACCTCCGGCGGGACGCCGATGCGGCTGACCCCGAAGACCCACAACGGGAACGTCCGAGTCCGGCCCGCGACGAACGAGGTGATCACGTAGTCGTCGATCGAGAGCGCGAAGGCCAGCAGCGCCGCCGCCAGGATGCCCGGGAAGATGAGCGGAAAGGTGACGCGCCAGAACGTGACCCACTCGTCGGCGCCGAGGTCCATCGCCGCTTCCTCGAGTGCGCGGTTCAGACCTGAAATCCGGGCCCTGATGGTCACGACCACGTAGCTGATGTTGAACATCACGTGCGCGACGATGATCGTGAGCAGGCCGCGCTGGACACCGAGCGACACCCACATCGAGAGCAGCGACGCACCCAGGATGATCTCTGGGCTCGCCATGGGGACGAAGATCAGGAGATTGAGCGGACCCCGGCCGCGGAACCGGTAGCGCGTCATGGCCAGACCGATCAGCGTGCCGAGCACGGTCGCCACGACCGTGGCCGCGAGCGCGACCACCAGGCTGGTGACCATCGGACCGGTGATGTCCGGCCGGCCCCAGATGTCCAGGTAGTTCTGGAGGGTGAAGCCCTGCCAGGTGATGTTCTGCCGTCCGCGCGGGTCGTTGAAGCTGAATGCGATCATCACCGCGATCGGCAGGAACAGGAACCCCACCGCCAGCGCCGTGTAGACCGGCCACGCCAGCCGCGCGAGGCGCGTTGCCAGCGGTCGTCGGTACGCGGGCGCCGGCGCGCGGGCGGCGACCCGAGCGATCGGAACGGCTGGCGCCGTCATCGGGTCGTCACGTCGTCAGGCGTTCGCCGCCGACCACCCGGGCGTAGATGCCGACCATGAGCAGGATCGCGGCGATGAGCACGAACCCGAGCGCCGCAGCCTCGGGGTAGTCGTTCGTATCGAGAAACTGCCGCTGGATCACGTTCCCGATCATCGTCGTGTCGCGGCTGCCAAGGATCTCGGCGTTGATGAAGTCACCGACCGCGGGGATGAATGTCAACAGCGAGCCTGCGAAGACGCCGGGCAGCGACAGCGGGAGCGTGACGCGGAGGAACGACTGGATGCGGCTGGCATACAGGTCGGTGGCCACCTCCACGAGCCGGACGTCGACCTTCTCAAGCGCGACGTAGATCGGCAGAACCATGAAGGGCAGGAAGTTGTAGGTGAGCCCGCTGATCACCGCCAACGGGGTGGCTATCACGCGCAATCCGGCGTCGACCGCGCCGAGGTCCTTCAGCGTCCCGAGCACGAACCCGTTGTCGGCCAGGATCAGCTTCCAGGCCAGAGTCCTGATCAGGAAGCTGGTGAAGAACGGCAGGATGACGAGCAGCAGCAGCAGGTTCTTGTGCCGTCCTCCGCGCGTCGCGATCGTGTACGCCATGGGGTAGCCGATGACGAGCGCGAGCGCCGTCACGCTGACGGCGTAACCAATCGACCGCACGAACTGGGGTGCCCATCGCGTCACCGATTCCGGGTAGATCCCGAAGTTCCAGGTCAGCGCGTAGCCCCTGCCGAGCGACCCTTCCTGGAGGCTGACCGAGGCCATCACCACCATCGGCACCACGAAGAAGGCGAGCAGCCACAGGCCGCCGGGCAGGAGGAACAGGTACGGGATCAGCCAGCGGTGGCGCCGCACCATCGGTCTAGCCCGCGACCACCTCGTTGAACAGGTCGTTCCACTCGCGCTCCTCGTCCTCGTCCAGCACCTTGTAGGTGTGGACGTTCTGGAGCGCCTCCTCGCTCGGGTTGGCCGTCTCAGCCACGACCTCCAGGATGTCGGCCGTCTCCTGGTCGCCCTCCGCAGCGGCCGCGTCGGCATCTTCCCGGACTCGCTCGACTACGCCTTCGACCGGCGAGAAGTAGCCGATGTACTCGGTGAGTGCCACCGCGTTCTCGAGCTCGTACCAGAAGTTCATCATCAGGTGCGCATCGAGCGGGTGCTCGGCACCCTTGGGGATGCACATGTTGTCGACCCATCGCATCCCGCCCTCGTCGGGGACGACGAACTCGACATCCGGGTTGTCGTAGAGCTTCATCTGGCTCACGTCACCCGACCACGCGATGCTCACGGCGAGGTTGCCGTTCGCCAGTTCGTCGTAGTAGTCGTTGCCGTAGAAGTTGCGGAACTGGCCGGCCTCCGCCGCCTCGAGCAGCTTGTCGTGCGCCCGGCGCACGTCGTCGACCGTCGCGTTCTCCGGCTCCACGCCGAGGCTGAGGATGGCGAGGCTCATCGTGTCGCGCATCTCGCTGAACATCCCGACTCGCCCCTTGAACTCGGGGTCGAGCAGGTCGTCGAATGACGTGATGTCGCGTCCCGTGAGGCTCCGGTTGTAGCCGATGCCCGTGATCCCCGACTGCCAGGCCGTGCTGAAGCGGTTGTCCGGGTCGTACCACGGATTCCTGTACAGATCGGCGGCGTTCGAGGCGAAGTTCGGGATCTTCGACTGGTCGAGCGCTTCGAGGTACCCGAGCCTGATCATGCGCTCGATCATCCAGTCGGTGAGGACGATCAGATCGTAGCCGGTCGGGTTGCCTGCGGCCAGGTCGGGCTGGATGCGCCCGAAGAAGTCCTCGTTGTCGCCGATGTCCTCGCTGTAGGAGACCTCGATCCCGGTCTCGGATGTGAACTTCTCGATGGTTGGGTACCCGCCGGTCTCCTCGTCGATGTCGATGTACGCGGGCCAGTTGGCCCAGACGAGCGTCCCCGCCGGCTCGCTCGGCAGCGGGACGGCGGAAGCCACCGGCGATCGGCTGCCCTGGCCGCCGATGCCACACGCCGCCAGGATCGACGGAAGCGACAGTGCGGCCCCGGCATACAGCCCACCGCGACCGGCACGCTTCAGGAATGCGCGCCGCGAGATTCGCCCCGCGAACGCCCGCCGGATCATGCGCTCGCCGTCGGTTCGGTCCCGCTGCTCAGTCATCGGTCGTTCCTCCTATCACGAATGTGTGCTGTGGCCGCCAGGTCAGGCAGACGTCCCGGCCCGCGGCCAGGGCCTCCGCCGCGCCGCTGGTCTCGAGGTTCTGCGCGTACACCGTGAGCCGCTGCCCGTCGGCGGTCTGGACCACGTACTGCGTGCTCACGCCGACGTAGCTCGCGTCCATGACCGTGCCTTCGATGGCGTTCTCGCCTCCACCGCCGAGGTCGGCGCTTGCCTGGTCGACCGACCGTATTCGGAGCTTCTCCGGCCGGACGCCGATGCGAAGCGGCGCGCCGCTCTCCGTCATCGGCAACGTGCCGGCTGGTGCGCGCACCGGCGTTCCGTCGCGCAATCGCACGGTGAGAAGTCCGTCGTCACGCGAGGCGACGTCCACGTCGAGCAGGTTGCTGACGCCCAGGAAGCCGGCCACGAACTCGGTCCCGGGCCGCTCGTAGAGGTCTTCGGGCCGGCCCAGCTGTTCGATACGCCCGGCTCGCATCACCGCAATGCGATCCGACATCGTCATCGCCTCATCCTGGTCATGCGTGACGTAGACGAACGTGATCCCAACCTCGGTCTGGATCCGCTTCAGCTCGAGTTGCATCTGCTTCCGCAGCTTGAGGTCGAGCGCGCCCAGCGGCTCGTCGAGCAGGAGAACGCGCGGGTGGTTGATCAGTGCCCGCGCAAGCGCGACGCGTTGTTGCTGCCCCCCGGAGAGCTGGCTCGGCTTCCGCCGCTCGTAGCCGGGCAGCTCGACCAGGTCCAGCATGCGCGCGACCTGGGTCGCGAGCTCCGCTCGGGGCACGCCGCGGCGGCGAAGCCCAAACGCCACGTTCTCGAAGACGTCCAGGTGCGGGAAGAGCGCGTAACTCTGAAAGACGGTGTTGACGTTACGCCGATAGGGCGGCCGATCGGTGACATCCTCCTCACCGATCGAGACCTTTCCGGCGCTCGGCTCCTCGAATCCTCCGATGATGCGGAGCGTCGTCGTCTTGCCGCACCCGGACGGGCCGAGGAGGCTGAAGAACTCCCCTCGCTCGATTCCGAGCGTGAGGTCGTCCACGGCGAGGACGTCGCCGAAGCGCTTCGTGACGTGATCGAGGCGGACGTCCGCGTCTGGCAACCGCCGTCGCTCCCTGAAACCTTGCAGCGTTGCAGTATAGATGCGCCGTCCGCGCGGGCCCCCTCGTCAGGTCGGCGGATGACGCCCCGGCTCGCGCTCCTCGACCGCCCAGTCGATCCCGTCGCGGTCCATCAGGCGCAGGAACGGTCGCGCGTCGAACGCCTCGGGCGCGAGCACGCCGCTTCCCGCCCAGGTGCGATCCGCAATCAGCTCCATGGCGAGGACGGGATTGAAGCCCGTCTGCCACGCGACCGCCTGCAGACGATCGCGCCGCCACGTCTCCGCTGCGTCGGCCGTCTGGTAGCAGAACACTTCGCGCGGCGCTCCATCCTTTCGGCCGATGACCCAGGTCCCGACGACCGCGCGCCCGACCATCCGGTCGCCTAGCGTCGCGGGGTCGGGGGTGATCGCGGCCAGGACGTCGCGCGGTGCGACTTCCACGCCCTTGACGTTCACGCGGTCGGTGCGATCGAGGCCGAGGGCGTGGATCGTCTTGAGCTTCTCGATGAAGTCCGACCCCAGCGCGTACTTGAACGTGACGCGGCGGCAGTCGAGCCAGCGCGGGATCAGAAGGACTTCCTCGTGCTCCACGTTGACGCACTCGACCGGACCGATGCCGTCCGGAAAGTAGAACTGCTCGGGCGCGCTGAACGGCTCATCGGTGCGCCATCCTCCGGCGTTCCGATCCCAGATCACCGGCGGGTTGAGGCACTCCTCGATCGTGGTCCAGATGCTGAACACCGGGGCGAACGGATGCCCTGGGATGCTGAGGTCGCCACCGTCCCGGACGTGCACCTCCTCCACCTCGTCGAACAGCTCGTCCGCGGCGTGGCGCGCGAACACGTCGCTCAGACCCGGGTCCATGCCCATGCCCACCAGGGCGAGGCGCCCCGCGGCGCGCCATGCGTCGTCCATCGCGAACTGCTCGTCGCCGAGCTTGCGTCCCGGCATCTCGAAGGGCCGATCCGCGTGCCGCGCCGAGAGGCTCATCGCCATGTCGACGTAATGCGTGCCCGCAGCAAGCGCGCCCTCGAAGATCGGCATCACGAACCGCGGATCGACCGCGTTCATCACCAGGTCGACGCCGTGGCGCCGCACCAGCTCGGTGACCGATCCCGCCTCGCGCGCGTCGACCCGCTCCACCGGAAAGCGACCGTCATCACCCGTCCGCGCCTGGACCGCGCGAGCGCGATCGACGTCGTAGTCCGCGAGCACCATTTGCTCGCACCAGCCACGTTGCGACGTAAGGACTGCGATCGCCTCGCCCACGGTGCCCGTGCCGACGAGGAGGACGCGCACGAGGTCGCTGATGCTCGCGTTAGAGCGGGCGAGCGATCGCGAGGAGGCGCGGCTCGGTCATGTCGTCGATCGACCAGCGCACGCCTTCACGCCCGAGGCCCGATTCCTTGACGCCTCCGTACGGCATGTGGTCGACCCGCCACGTCGGAACGTCGTTGACGATGACGCCTCCGACGTCGAGCTCGTCGTGGGCGACCAGCGCCCGCTCGAGTGAGGCGGTGAAGACGCCGCACTGGAGCCCGAACCGGCTCGCGTTGATCTCGTCGATCGCGTCCTCGAAGCGATCCACAGGGAACAGGTTGACGACCGGCGCGAACACCTCCTCGCCGCAGACACGGGCGTCCCGGGGGACATCCACGAGCACGGTGGCGGGGTAGAACCGGCCGTCCGGCTCTGCGCCGGTCAGCGCGCGCGCTCCGTCGGCGAGAGCCTCGCGCACCCACGCATCGGTCCTGCGCACCGCGGCTTCATCGACCATCGGTCCAAGCTCGGTGGCCTCGTCGGACGGAGGACCGATGCGGACCTCGCGCACCTTTTCGACGAACCGCCGCTCGAACTCGGCGTAGATGTCACGCACGACATAGATGCGCTGCACGCTGATGCATACCTGTCCGGCGTACGCAAACGAGCCGAAGACCAGCCGCGCGACGGTCCATTCGAGATCCGCAGTTTCATCAACGATCGCGCCGGCGTTCCCGCCCAGCTCGAGCACCACCTTCTTGTGGCCGGCATCGGTCTTCATCTTCCAGCCGACGCTGGGCGATCCCGTGAAGCTGAGGAGCTTGAACCGATCGTCGCGGACCATGAGGTCGCCGGTCTGTCGGTCCATCGGGAGCACGCTCACCGCGCCGGCCGGCAGGTCCGTCTCCGCGATGAACTCGGCCACGCGCAGCATGACCAGGGGGTCCTTGCTGGGCGGCTTCAGGACGATGCTGCAACCCGCGGCGATGGCCGGGGCGACCTTGTGCGCCGCCAGGTTGAGCGGGAAGTTGAAGGGACTGATCCCTGCCACCGGGCCGAGCGGATAGCGGCGCACGATGCCCTGGCGGCCGCGCGTCGCGACACTCCAGTCGAGCGGGAGCCACTCGCCGTTGATGCGCAGCGCCTCCTCGGCGGCGGTGCGGAAGGTCATCGCCGCACGGCCGACCTCTGCACGAGCGTCACGGATCGGCTTCCCCGACTCGCGCATCAGGAGCTGTCCGAGCTCCTCGGCGTCGCCGCCGATCCGGTCCGCCACGTGCGCAAGCGCCTCTCGGCGCTCGTAGCTGGCCAGACGGCGCGTCCGCGTGAACGCCTCGACGGCGGCGTTCGTCGCGCGGTCGAGTTCGCCCGGACCGGCCTGGTACGTCGTCGCGATCAGCTCATCGGTCGCGGGGTCCCGCACCTCGAGCGGCGTACCGGCGGCGACGAACTGGCCACCCAGGAAGATCGGGACGCTCTTCGGCGCCACGCGCATAGTCATCGCAGCCTCGCCATGCTCGCCCGCGATTGTACCGACCGGGTACGCTCGACCGATGCGACCGTTTCGGTTCCTGGCCGGCGCCCATGGGGTCGTCGACGGCAAGACGCTGGCCGAGACGGCGCGCCGCGCCGAATCGATCGGCGTGGACGTCCTCGTCTTCTCGGACCACCTGATGGATCAGCTGGCGCCGATCCCGGCCATGGCCACGGTCGCGGCGGCGACGGAACGTCTCCGGGTAGCGCCGTTCGTGCTCAACAACGACCTCCGCCACCCCGCTGTCCTCGCGCAGGACCTCGCGGCGCTCGACGTGCTGAGCGGCGGGCGGCTGGAGGTCGCCATCGGCGCAGGGTGGAACAGGCCCGAGTACGACGCGATCGGGCTCGCCTTCGACTCGGTGCCGAGCCGCGTCGCGCGCCTGGCGGAGGCCGTATCGGTCCTCAAGCGCTGCTTTGGCGACGGCGCGTTCTCGTTCGACGGCGCGCACTACGCGATCACCGATCACGACGCTCGGCCGAAGCCCGTGCAACGGCCGCATCCGCCGTTCTTCATCGGCGGCGGCGGAAGACGCCTCCTGACACTCGCCGGTCGCGAGGCCGACACGGTCGGGGTTGCTCCACGCATCCTCCCGACGGGTCGCGGCGATCCGCGCAGCATCACGGTTGCGGCGACGGAGGAGAAGATCGGCTGGGTCCGCGAAGCGGCCGGCGGTCGGTTCGCCGAGCTGGAGTTCAATACCTACCCCTCGATGAGCGCGGTCGTCGTGACCGACGACGCGCGCAGAGAAATCCGCGACCTCCGCGAGCGGATCGTCGCCCGCACCGGGGTCGAGATCGGCGAGGATGAGCTGGTCGAATCGCCGCATATCTTCGTCGGCTCGGTCGACTCGCTCGTCGAGAAGTTCGTCGGGCTCCGCCAGCGCCTCGGCATCAGCTCTTTCATGGTCGGCGAGGTGGGCGAGCTCGATGCTGTCGTCGAGCGGCTGGCCGGCACCTAGTTGCGGTGCTCAGCGCGTGGCCGTCGCGAGCTCGCCCTTCCCAGCGCCGACGGACGCGATCCCGATGCCCACCAGCGTCGTGACAACCATCGCCAGGCGTGCGAGCAGCATGCCGGCGACCGCTGGCTGAGTCGGGACGGCGACGCCCGATAGTAGCGCCACGAGCGCACCTTCCTGGAAGCCGATCCCGCTCGGAGAGATCGGAACGGCGAGCGTCAGTCGGGCGACGACGAGGGCGGCGAGCACCGGGGTCGTGGCCATGGAACGATCCACGCCGACAAGCACGAGCCACGTGAGCACGACGCTCCCGGCGTGGAACGCCAGGCCGTTCAGGAGCCCGATGAGCGCAGCACGGCCCCACCGCGGTGCCGCGTCGTCGAGGAAGGTAACTGGCCCGACCCCGACCGAGCGAGCGAGACGAGCCGCGATCCGGCGCAGCGCCACCGGCGGCGCGAGCAGAAGCCACGCTGTCGCCGCCAGGCAGGTCGACACCGCCATCCCGACGAGCACGATCGTCGGGCCGAGCCCGGCATGCCCGAGCAGCGCCATGCCGGCGAGGCTTAGCAGTGCCAGGGCGCCGTAGCTCGTCGCGCGCTGGACCACGACCGGTCCAACGCTGGTCGTCCACAAGTGGCCGGCCGTGCGCATCGCGGTGACCCGAAACACGTCGCCTCCGATGTTGCCCGGCGTGACGGCGCCGAGCGCCTGAGCGGCATAGTGGACTCGGAGCGCGTCCCGCATACGCAGGCGCGCGGGCGTGCCGGCTGCGACAACGGCGCGCCATCCCGCAGCGGTCACCGCGTGCATGGCCACGAGGCCCAAAACGCCGGGCGCCACCAGCCGCACGTCGGCGCGTACGAGAGTCTCCGAAACGACGTCGGCGTCGACGCCCGCAACGACCAGCGCCAGAAGCCCCCCTCCGGCGGTGAGCCGCACGAGCGTCCAAGCCCAAGAGTTCACGAGGCGAGCGGCCGGTGCGCCCGCAGCCCGCGGTCGCCAGGCAGAGCGGAGTCGAGCGCGGCGGTCAGCGCGCCGATCCACGCCGCCCCGGAGGGAGCAACCGGCGCGATTTCGTGCTCCTTGAGCCATTCATCGGTCTTGGCGGCGTACGAGACCGGCACAACGGGAACGCCCATGCGCTCGGCGAACACGAGGCTATGAAATCGCATCGAAACGACCGCGGATAGGAACCCGAAGGCGGCAAGCATCTCCGCGGGATGCGGGGAGCCGTCGACGACGCTGACCGCCGGCCGCAGCCCCTGAAGACGGCGCCCGAGGTGCACGTCGTCGTGCCGCGGCACGAACGGGTGTCTGCTCATGGGAAGAAAGCAGAATTGCGCCGATGGAAGCGCGTCCACCGTCTCGAGCGCCGCCGCCAACACGCGCTCAGTGAGCGCAGGGCGCACGCCCGTCAGCGCGAGGCCGATGACCGGCCGTCGAAGGTCGACGCCGGCTGCGACGAGGAGCCGCGCGCCGGTCTCGGCCGTGGCCGGAGGCATGTCGGCGGATCGGTCTGGCGCGACCTCGGCCGTGACGCCCCATGAGTTGATCACGTCCTTTGACACAGAGTCACGGACGGTGATACGAGCAGCGCGACGCAGGAGCGCGACCAGCGGAAGTCGGACCGCGGTACGCGTCTCGCGGTCCACTCCCGCTCCGTCCACGACCACGGTTCGGCCGAGTCGAGCCGCAACAAGGCCATACCAAGGCAAGAGACTGCCGAGCCGGCCCATGTCGGAACCGAACAGGCCTCCGCCGCCGATGAGGACGGTCGGATGCGTCCGGAGTGCCCCGAGCGCATCGGCGATGCCGACAGCGGCAACGCCATGGAGCTCCGCGGTACGTCTCGGACGCCGCGAAACCACCGTGGTGCGATCCCGACCAAGCCGAGCCAACAGGCCCGCGAGGATCGCCTCGTCGCCGACGTTGTCGTACCCGTACGCGCCAACGATCAGCAGCGGGTCGCGAGTGGTCACGGGGGCAGCGTGTTCGACGTGACAAAGCTCGATGTTCGCTGCAGGATCCCGTACGGTCCCACCTCGGCCGCCTCCGCGAAGCCGAGCGTTGCGAGGCGCTCAGCGCGCGGAGCGTAGAGCGCGTCCATGGGGAGGACCGCGGCGTCGAGTCGGTACCGTTCGACCAGCTCCTGTGGACGGAGGATGGAGACTCCGATGTCATCGGATGGCGACGCGGTGAGGTCAGTCACGAGCACGCGCACGGGTACTCCGCTTGAGCCGACGCGCAGCGTTCCGTCCCGCTCCACGTCGAGTGACGCGCCGCGGCCGACGACCACGCGAAGACGCGGCTCAACGCCGGCGACCGACCCGAAGCGCAGCTCGACCTCGCGGTCGATGGCGGTGAAGCTGCTCAGCTCAGCCGATCTCGCGGGACGGAAGGTGACGGAGAAGCCGTCGATTGGGACGCGTGTCTCAGCGGCAAACACCAGCTCCAGCGTCGATGCATCGGCGAGCAGGGATAGTGTCTGGCGGAACATCACTTCGCGGCGCTCTCGCTCGCCCGCCCACCGCATGGTCACGCGAGCCGAATCTCGGTCGGCGTGATCGTCACGCCGGAGGGGCGCCAGGTTCGAAAGCCGCGCAACCGGCGGCTCGTTCGCGCCCGCCAGGATCAGGGTCTGGGATGGCACTGTCTGGAGGAGATCCACGTATTCCCCTCCATGGTTGGCCGCAACGGTGACGCTCCGGGGCGCGCCGACGGTTGCATCAACGTCGGATAGGAGGGCGAGGAAGTATCGGTTGACGATTGCCCCGCCACTTCGGAGCAGCGTCTCGGACGCCAGGCTCCGACGCCACTCTTCGGCCCGGAAGCTGTACCGGATGGCGCTGCTGAACAGCGCCGCGCGACCGGTCAATCCCTCGAGCCACTTCCCCTCCCGAACCGGCGCGAGCACGGTGGCGTCGGCGGCGATGTTCCCGTTGATCCAGTCGGCCACCACGTAGAGTGACGCCGCGTCACGCAGGGCATATCCGGCGACCCGCTGCTCGAAGCGCTGAACAGCAAGTGGCGTCGCGATGACGACCACCACTGCCACGGCGACGAATGCGCGGTCGATGCGTGCGCGGCGTCTCATCCAACCGCGAAGCGACGCAGACACAGCCCGAGCATTCGCCGCGAGCGCGGCACCGGCCGCGACCGCGACCGGCGACAAGATGGGCGTTGCGAAGCGCGGGTAATCGGTGGAGGCGCCGCTGGCGATCGCACCGGCCACTACCAGCAGCGTGGTCAAGGTCCAGCCGGCGACGATCGTCCAGGGGCCGAGGCGCCGGCGTCGCCACTCGCGCCCGAGCCCGGCGACGAACCCGGCAGTGGCCAGCAGGCCGAGCACCACGGTAGGCCAAAAGCTCACGAGGGCATCCCACAGCCGGCTCGGTCCCCGATACGTCAGGCTCGCCGGGTTACGCGCGAGATCGGTCGAGTTGGGGAGGAGCACGACAAGCCAGTAGGCGGCCACCGCCGCCAGCACGACGCCGAGCGGCGCCAGGCGGCGGGCCCGCTCCCCGCGCGATAGCGCCAGAGCGGCCATCGCCGCGGCAACCAGGCCAGCGGGCACGAGGATCGACGCTGTGCCCATATGCGTCATCGCACCGAGCCCCACCGCGGCGGCTCCGAGCAGCCACGGCGCCCAGCGGTGCGGTTGCCGGCGTGCAGTCCCGAATGCCGCGAAGGCGAGCATGAGGAACGTGATCGCGCCGGCCTGGAGAAGACCGCCGAATGCGAACAGCTCGAGGAATGCATCGGTGAGGAGCAGCGTCCCGATGACGGCACCGGCGCCCGCAAGCCGTCCCGCGAAGAGGCCACGGCCGGCGAGGTAAGCGCTCGTGGCGAGCGCGACGAGGACGACGAGGGCGGTGACGCGGACCGCATCCGCGCGGTCGGGCACAAGACGAGCCGCGGCGCCGATGACGATCGGCACGACCGGAGGGATCGCCGTCGCATCACGGTAGGCTGGAACGGTCTCACCGACGTACGGGCGAGCGGCCATGAGCCACTGGCCGTAGTCCCCCGAGCCCAGATCTGCGGTCGCTAGCACCCAGGCGCAGCCGACGACGACAGCGGCAACCAGCCCGTAGGGGCTGATGCGAACCCATGCCGCGCCAACGCTTCGCGGAGCAGCGCGGTTCGACGCAGTCCCGAGTCTCGCGATGGTCGTCATGCGGTCGCGACGGCGACGCGAGGCTGTCCCACCGCCAGATACACGCCTTCCATTTCGAGCGTGACCGCGTCCCAAGCGAACCGCTCGGCGGTCCTCCGCGCCGAAAGCTGCATGTCTCGCAATCGATCCGATTGACTCAGCAGTTCCTCGATCGAGTCGGCGATTGCCCGAGCCGTGGGATCGCATACGAGCCCGTCGACGCCGTGATCCACGAGCGCCGGCGCGGCGGTGTGTGGGCCACGCACCACGATCGGGACAGCGCTGCACGCCATGGCCTCGACGACAGTGATCCCGAACCCTTCGCGGGCCGAGGGCAGGACGAAGAGCATCGACGCGCGCAGCACGTCGATGGCTGACCGTTCCTCGAGGTGACCGAGAAACCGGACGTTGTCGCTGACGCCTCGCGCTGCCGCGGAAGCCTCGAGCTGCGCCCGCGCAGGCCCGTCACCGACGATCGCGCACCTGAGCGCCGGTCGACGCTCACGGACCTGCGCGATGGCGCCAAGAAGCAGATCGACTCGCTTCTCGTCAATCAGCCGCCCGACGTATGCCACGTCCCAGCCGCGCGACTCGATTCCGTCCGACGTATCGGAATAGGCCGCGAGATCGACGCCGTTTGGGACCACGAGGTCACCGCTCCGCGGCGCCGCCCCCATGCGCCCCAACGTGAACGGGGACACCCCGACCACCCGATCACCCAACAGTCGCGCGCCCGCCTCTAGCGCCCGCGCTGTGCGCGCTACCAGCGGGCGGTGCGGAAGATAGTCAAGCCAGTGGTCGCCCCAGTACTCGTGCCACGTCGCCACCAGCGGCGTCCGCGTCACGCGGGTCGCCGCCCATGCGGAGTACAGTGGCAGGTAGGGCGTCGCCGAGCAGTCAACCACATCCCAGCGCTGGTTCAGCAGCACGGGCACGATCCGCGCGGCGAAGCTTGCGGCCTCGCGGACCCGCCGCTTGCCATCCGTTCCGTACAGCGCCGGCGGTGTCCCCACGCCATGCAGCGTGATCGCGTCGGACTGCGTGACCGAGGGACCGTCCCACCATTGCCACGTGATGTAGTGAACGTCGTGCGAGGTGGTCAGTCGGCGTGCCAGCTCGTGGTAGCGACGCTCGGCACCCCCCGCGACGTACGGGTACAGCGCGTCGTAGATGAAAGCGATCCGCATCGGTCAGCGGCTGTCGATAGTGACTGCCAGAAAGCCGGCGAGGCCGAGCTCGGCACCCACGATCATGAGTGTCTCAGCCAGTGCCGCGAGCTGCAGTCCCTGGACTGCGACCGCGTTGGTCGTCCACGCGCCAAAGAGGAACAGCTCGATGACGAGCCCCGCGCCGAAGAGCACTGCCGCAAGGGCGAGCACCGCCTCGAGGCAGAAGACGCGACGGTACACACGCACCAATCGATCGTCCGGGAGTAGCCCGTGAGAGACACCAAACAGCTTCGCAATGACGCCGAAGGCAACGGCGTTCGTTCCGACGGCCAGGAGGATCGTTCCGGCGAAGACGGGACGCCACACGAACGGACCCACGCGGATGCCTTCGGGGCCCGCGAACATGCTGACGGTGGCGACCGTCCCGAGCAACATGGCGACGACGCCAGGCAAGGTGAAGAGGAAGTCGGGCGCCGCGAGCAGCAGGAAGCGCAGGTGACGCCACCCGTCACGGACCGTATTGAGCTTGCTAGCACCGCGCCGGACGGCGTAGGGCGCCGGCACCTCGGCGATCGTCATCCCGGCCCGTGCGGCATTGACGATCATCTCCGACGCAAGCTCCATCCCGCTCGACCGGAGGCCCATCCGCACGGTGGCTTCCCGGCGAAACGCGCGCAGCCCGGATTGGCTGTCGCCGATCCGGGCTCCGAAGAAGAGACGGATGACAAGGTTGATGATCGGGCTCCCGAGGTAGCGATGTGCCCACGGCATCGCTCCCTTCGCGATGCCTCCGGCGAATCGATTTCCGAGGACCATGTCGGCTCCTCGGTCCAGCGGCCCAATGAGCTCGGACAGGTTCGAGAAGTCGTAGGTGTCATCGGAGTCGCCCATGACGATGTAGTCGCCGCGGGCTTCTTGAAAACCACGCAGGTACGCCTGCCCATAGCCTCGTCGCCGCTCTTGGACGACCCGCGCGCCGGCCTCCGTGGCGATTTCGACCGATCGGTCGGTCGAGCCGTTGTCGACCACGACGACCTCGCCCGGCGTGCCGGTGAGCTCGAGCCATGCGCGTGCCTTCGCCACGCAGACACCCACAGTCTGCTCCTCGTTCAGGCACGGCATGACGATCGAGACCGATGCGGACGTGGGCGCGTCAGCGAGGCTCCGCGGTGTTGATGCGACAGTCGATACGGCGGACATCCGTTTCCCCTCCCACAGCGGCGATGGCGCCCAACGGGCGCCATCGAGATTCGTGCGCTGTGGTGCCTAGGGGCAGGCGCCGTACTCGTCGACCGTCACGTCACCGTGATTCAGATGCGCCGTGAGCGCGTTCTGGGAAACGGTGATCTCCACCCACTTGTGGCCGCCTGCCGAGTGGCAGAGCGTCACCTTGTCCCCACCCGCGGCGACACTGCTGGCGCCGAACGCGGCAAGGATCAGAGCAGGGACCGCGATGCCGACGAGCAATCCGTGGATCCGCTTCATGATGCTGTTCTCCGCTGCGTGATTGCTCCTGCGGCAGCGATTCACAGCGTGCGGTTCGGTTGTTTATCGGCGCAATCCCGTACGGTCCCGGCGCGTGCCGTACTTTCGTCCGGCGAGGAGCTGCGGCGCGGCCGAAACGTTGCCCGCCTGCACAGGTTGCTCTCTGGTGGTGAAGCCCACGGCGCCGAGCCGAGCCGAGCTCCGGCCGAGCCGCTCGGGTATTCTCTAGCCGCTCGCGTCGCGGGAGTAGCTCAGTTGGCAGAGCGTCAGCCTTCCAAGACTTTCGCTCTCAGCGCTGTGCTTCTGAACTCAGACTTCGTGCTCAGCGAGAGCGCTTCTCGACAAATTATGCGCTCTAGATGAGGCGCCACGAGAGCGCATAACTGACCGATCGGTCTCCCGGTCTGAGCGCGCTACTGAAGACCTGTTCTGGCCATCTCCTCCTTGAGGCTCGTGATGACCCCGTCCCATGCCCGTTTGACGCCAGGGAGTGTCGCGTCGTCGTCTCGGAGGGCGATCATCCACGCCATGGCTGTTCCTAGATCGTCTCGATGATGGTCGGGTGGTGCCGTGACGTCTGCCGGCACTACCGACGCGAGGTCGGAGGTCGGCACGCGGACGAGCGCCGACACAGCCAGGTTGAAGAAGATGCCGCCGACCGTCTCCCGATCGCGGCGCTCGAGGAACTCGCCGGCGAGACGCCTCGCCTGTTCCCAGAATTGGCCGCGCTCGAGATCGCTGAGCGTGTTCCAGTCGAATCGAAGTTCGACGTACCGGCCCGGCATCGCTCGCTAAAGAGTTTGACCGCTGGTCGACTGGCAGTCGTGCGGGCCCTTCACTGCGTCCCTAGAACCGCGTCGATGGCTCGTTTCCCGTACAACCCCCACTGCGCGCCTACCGTGTCGAGTGCAAGACTCACGCGCCGACGCATGCGTTCTTCCTGGCTCAAGAAGGTGCACATTGCGGCGAGATCCGCTTGGCTACGAGCGTAGACGAACCGCTCCGCCGCGACCCACGTACGGTAGTTGTACGCGTACACCCAGTCGAGACGCATCAGGGTGTCGTAGGACTGCGGCGTTAGATCCGGATCCATGACGACACCGCCGGCTCCATCGTGCTTGGCGACCAGCATCGTGTGTGCATCTATAGCCACGGCCACTTCCGCTCCCGGACTCAGGAATCCGACGCCGGTGTCGGGCGGGTGGTCGGTCGCGGGCCAGAGCGTGACGGGACAGTCTCCGATGACGAAGAACGGGAACCGCCTCCGCTTGAGGATGAACCAAGGCATCGCGTAGAGGATCGGAGCGATGTCCTCAAACGCCATCTTCAAGGTGGAGAGGCTGGCCGTTTCCTGGACGTCGACCGTCACGTCGCCGCCTCGAAGCTGTGCCAGCATCCGAACCCGCAGGGCCTCAAGCTCTTGATCCGATCCGGCCAATCCGCGCTCCCTCGCACGCTCCGGGAATCCCTCTTCCACCGCGAATTGGACGTCGAGCGAGACGTAGTGAAGAAACGCGAGGAGAGCCTCGCTCGCCTTGCGCGTCGCCGGAACTCGGACGTGAAGCAGTGCGAGGTAAGCCGACAGGACTACGCGATCGTCTTCGGCAAGCACGAGCCGTCCGTCGGGCACCGAAGAGAGTCGGCGAAGTGCGTTCGCGGCCTCGTCCTCAATGCTCGCGAGCTGCCGCTCGAGTTCATCGGTCGGGCCATGCGGCCCGGGGATCGTGTAGTAGTTACTGATGACGGCCGTGTCCATGACCGGCCGTTCTGCTATCGCATCCGTGGACTTGTCGTAGACCCAGACTCTCAGCCGCCGCGACTTGAGGCCGGGCGTGAACCGGCCAAGGTGGAACTGCGGAACGAAGTGGTGCCGCTTGCTCCGCGTGCAATTGACCACTGCTGCTCCCTGCACCTTGGCCCGACCGATCTCCGGGATCTCTCGAAACACTGGATAGAGTCCTAGCATGGCGCTCGGGCCCCGGTGTGTGGAGGCCGGCTTGCCGTGAGCTGTGACGCGCGCCGCCTTCCCCTCATCGCGCGCTCTCGATGGCGGAGCCTGACCTGATTGCGGAGTTCCTGAATGCGGCCGACGCACTGCCCGCGAACGAGCGTCGCAGCGGGCGCACGTTTTATCAGTAGGCTCCGAGCCGTCTTAGCGCCTGGGGGAGGTGGTCCGCCGGCGTCCTTGTCGTTGGGCACTTCGCCACGGCGCTCGAGCGGCCCGCACGCGGCTCCACAGACTTTCCTTCCGGACGGCCCCTGTCCCGTGCCGATGTCAACGATGCTGAGCGAGACGCCGGGTCAACTGATCATGAAGCCGAACGTCAACCGCCTCCAGACCGTAAGTGCGATCCGCACCCTACTCCAACCGACAAAGCGTTCTTCGTGAACACGGATCTGTTCCATCATCTCCTCGACACGCCGCTCCTGCTCTTTAGTCTGTCGGAGTGGCTTCCCCGTCCTTAGGACGGAAGTCTCCTGGTCGTACATCGCCTCGCGGATGGCATTGCCTAATCGAGCCAAGTCGGACCGCAGGTCCTTGCTCGTGTTCGGGAAGGTCCGGAGCAGTTCGGGAAGCGTGGCCGCAAGCAGCTCGATCAACTGGTCGTTGGCTATGAGAAGGTTTCGCGCCCGCGCATAACGGAGTGACCTCAACGCGTCTCGAAACTCGATGACCGCCTGGGCCTCCAAATCCGCGAGCGCTTCGGCGAGCCGCGCCACGTCAAGTAGCCGATCTCGGGTGTCGCCAATTGAATCCAGCTCGTGGAGCCGGAGCCGATCCTGCCTAGCGGCGCCTCGGCCCAGAGTGTAGGCGAGCCAAGCCGCCAGGATCACGGCCACGCCGCCGATTGCGGCGCCTAGATCAATCACCTCGTGCTCCCATTCGCGCCGCGCACTCGCGATCCGCGAGCGCAGCCGCGAGGTACTCGCCAGGAGCGCCGAGCGCGAGCGCGCCGTGGCCGCCGCCCTTCGATTGAGTGTCGGCGACCGGCTGTGAGCGGGGCGGCGGCCAGAACCGCGACACCGCCTACAGTGTATCGACCAGGTATCCTCGCCTGCCGTAGCAACGGTCGCCGTACGAGTCCTTGTGCGGACGGAGTGCCGTCGAGCGTGTGGTGCGGCGGAATCGGCGCTCGCATGACGGGCACTCGATCATGTAGATGGGCCCACTGCCACGGGCGGACCGCCGCGACCGACGCAGGCCTGTGCCCAACCGGGCCGTGGCTGGCGCCGGGATTGGTCCCGCCGCGCCGAATTCGACCGCGTACACCGGTCGGAACGGTCGGGTCGTAACGCGCGCGCTTTGAATGAGATCGGCCCGGTAGGAGCGATGCTCCCGGGTTCCGGCATGCAGCGCGTGGAGGAGGAGAGCGCCGGCCAGGCTGCGACGCAGCGAGTACGGCTCGATGATTCGGTGGGTGCCGCGGTACCCGAGATCGACGCACAGCCGGTTGACAGCCGCAAAGCGGATCGTCTCAAGCGCAGAGCCTCTGCCCCAGACCCACGCAGTTGCAGGGGGCTGCCAATTGAGATCCTCATCACTCACGCCACCGATCGGCTGCGCCTCCTCCAGGACCGCCTCACCGGCCAGCCAGGCGAACAGACCCGGTAGCTCCCCCCAGAACTGATCGAACGGTGGCAGCGCCGGCAACTGGTGACCGAGCATGTTGTCCCACTCGGTTTCGAGTTCGGCGCGGGTGGCGGCTCGCTCGACGGCATCGAAGGTTGGCACGATCACCCCCTTGGT
>JBHENJ010000021.1:0-17256 GCA_046262115.1 Candidatus Limnocylindria bacterium
GCTCGCCACGGCGCATGCCGGTGTCGACGAGGAGCCGGATGATCGCGGTGTCGCGGCGCGCCTCGAAGTCGATCCCCTCGCAGGCGCGCAGCAGTGCGCGAACCTGCTCCTCGCGCAGGATCGGCGGGGGCGCCTCGGGGACGGCGGGCGGGCTCATCCGGTCCATCGGCGAGAGCTCGATCTCGTCCTCGGCGAGCGCCCACTTGAAGAAGGGCTGCAGCGACCGATACGCCAGCGAGACGGTCGCGGCCTTCAGCCCCCGGTCCTGGAGCCAGACGATGTAAGCCTCGACGTGCTCGCGACGGATGGCACGCAGCCGGAGGGGCATGCCGCGCTC
Organism: Candidatus Limnocylindria bacterium; assembly: GCA_046262115.1. Lineage (GTDB taxonomy): Bacteria > Chloroflexota > Limnocylindria > QHBO01 > QHBO01 > JBHENJ01. The sequence goes on from JBHENJ010000021.1 coordinate 338, forward strand.
ACGCAGGAACCGACGGAAGCCGTCAAGGCCGGCGAGATACGTCTTGATCGTCGCCGGCGAACGGTTGGCGGCGCGCAGGCTGCGCCGATAGCTGTCGGCCGCCTCGGCGATGCTGAGGCCCGTTGGGGCCGCCCGCGCGTTGGCCGCCGGAGCGGCTTCGGGTACGATACGGCGCGTGGATCGGTTGGCCATCGTGCAGGACCTCGAAAATTATGCTCTCTCCAGAGGCACTTTCGAGCATGAGTGGTCAGAAAGTTATACGCTCTCCGAGCGTTGTGGTCAATCGAATACCGGCTCAGAGGTCGCCTCGCGGCCGATTCTGAGCACGAATCGCGGGCGGGAGTAGCTCAGTTGGCAGAGCGTCAGCCTTCCAAGCTGAATGTCGCGGGTTCGAGACCCGTCTCCCGCTCCACACCGCACCACGTGAACGCCGATCGCGGAGATGGTCGCGCCGTACGTGCTCGCACGCACGATCCGGCGATCCTGGACGTGGCCGACCGGGTCATCGAGCTGCGCGACGGTCAGCTCTTCGAGGCGACGTCCTCGGGCCGCCCGAGCGCGACATAGGACGGCGCCGCCGTCCGCGGAGCCGGGAATCCGCTCTGGACACCGGCGGCAACCGCCTCGTGAAGGCGCTGTGGATCCGGCAGGCCGTGCAGCTCGAACACGCCGAGGTACCGGAACTCGACGCCCGCGACGGCGGCGTCCTCGGCTGAGGAGCGTTCGAGCTCGAGACGAGCGACGTCGGAGAGCAGGATCTGTCCGCCGTGCGCGACCGAGCAAACGCGCGCCGCGACGTGGACATCCAACCCGACGTAGCCGCCGTCAGTGACTGCGGCGCGGCCGGTGTGGATCCCGAGCCTGACGCGCACGCGCTCGCCCTTCGGCCACTGCCGCGCCGCGAGACGGCGCTGAATGTCGACGGCCGCGCGGAGCGCCTCATCGGCCCTGACGAAGACCGCGAAGAACTCGTCCGCGCGGGCGTCGACCTCGCGACCGCGAGCAGCGCGAACGGCGGCACGGAGTGCACGCCGCACGTCCGCGAGCACACTGGGGTACCGGTCGCCGAGCCGGCGCAGCAACCCGGTGGACTCCTCGATATCGCTGAACAGGAAGCTCACGTCGCCGGGAGGGACCTTGCCGGATGCGACCTCGCCGCGCTGCGCGCGGAGCAGGCCCGCCACGAAACCGACCGGCACGATCCCGTGCCGGCGCGCCGCCCGCAGGATGCGTTGCCGCGCATGCTCTCGCGCTGCCTCGTCCTCGAAGCGCGTCTGGTTGAACCTCGCCATCGCCGCGCGGAGATGCGCCGGGTCGTGGATCGGCAGGTGGCCACGGCCTCTGGCGTCGACGTACGCGAATGCCGTCTTTGGCAGCCGTCGCCGGTCACGCGCGTCGAGGGTGGGCATCGGCAGGCTCGGCTCAGTGGCGGGTGGTCAGCGGCGCGTCGCGCCCGGCGTCACTCGCGCCTGTCGAGGTCGAGGATCGCCGAGTTGATGCAGTAGCGCAGCCCGGTCGGATCGGGCCCATCAGGGAAGACGTGCCCGAGATGCGCGCCGCAGCTGGCGCACACCACCTCGGTGCGACGCATGAAGAAGCTGTCGTCCTCCTCCGTGCGCACCGCGTCGGGGGCCGCGGGCTGGTAAAAGCTCGGCCAGCCGGTGCGCGACTCGAACTTCGTGTCCGAGTTGAACAGCTCGTTTCCGCATGCGGCGCAGCGATACACCCCGTCGCTGTGCTCGTCCCAGAACCGTCCGGTGAACGCGCGCTCGGTGCCTTTCTCGCGCGCGATGTGGTATTGCTCCGGCGTCAGCTCCGCCCGCCATTCCGCGTCCGATTTCACGACTTTCATGGGCTAAGCGTAATCGGAATCGGAACGGAAGTCCCACCCGCGCCATCCCCCACGCGTGCCGTAGCCGGGTCGTGTCGAGCGGCCGATACTCGACGGCATGGTGGAGGATCAGCTGACCCGCCACGCGCTTCACGACCCGCTAACCGGGCTGCCGTCGCGGTCCCTGTTTCTTGATCGTCTCGATCACGCGGTGTCGCGACTCCGCCGCCGGGAGATGGTGGCGGTGGTCTTCGTGGAGCTCGAGGGCGTCGAATCCGTTTCGCTCGCGTACGGCCGCAGCGTGGCGGACCAGCTGCTCGTGCAGGTCGGGCGCCGGCTGGAGCACTGCATGCGGACCGGCGACACGCTGGCCCGGCTCGCGGGCGACGAGTTCACGCTCCTACTCGAGGATCTCGACGAGGCGAGCGACGCGGTGACCATCGCCGAACGCGTGATCGCCGACGTCTCGCGGCCCTTCCCCGCGGGCGGCCATGAGGTCGTCGTCTCAGCGAGCGTCGGCGTCGCCTTCGGCGCGCCCGGAGTGACCGCGGCGGGCGACCTGCTGCGGCAGGCGGACGTCGCGCTTTACCGAGCGAAGGCGAAGGGCGCGAACCGCTTCGTGGTGCTCTCCGCGAGCTGACGGCGCGGACGCTAGCCCGCGGGGGCTTCGGCGGGCGCGTCCGCACGAGCCGCGGCACGGTCCGCGCGGCTCGGTCCCTCGTAGAGTCCCAGGCGCGCGATCAGGCGCTGCAGCGACGCGGGAGCCCACCAGTTCCATCGGCCCATGAGGCGCATGAAGGCAGGGACGAGAACGCCGCGCACGATCGTCGCGTCGACTAGCACCGCGAGCGCCATCCCGAACCCCAGCGCCTTGATCGCGAGCAGGTCGCCGAGTGCGAAGGCGCCGAAGACGGCGACCATGATCAGCGCCGCCCCGGTGATGATGCCCCCCGTGGCGCCGATCCCCTCCGCCACGGCGCGCCGGTTGTCGCCCGTGGCGACATAGCGCTCCCGGATACGCGACAGCAGCAGCACCTCATAGTCCATCGAGAGCCCGAACAGGACGGCGAACATGATCACGGGCGTGCTGGCGATCAACGTCCCGCTTGCCTCGAAGTCGAGCAGACCGGACAGGTTCCCGTCCTGGAAGATCCACACCAGCGCGCCGAACGAGGCCGAAATGGAGAGGAGAGACATCACGACCGCCTTCAGCGGCAGCAGCAGCGAGCCGAAGGTCAGGAACAGGACCACCAGTGTCACCGAAATGACGATCAGGACCGCGAGCGGGATCGCGGCGTCGAACGACGCAAGGAACTCCTGCGAACGCGCCGCGACGCCGGTCACCATGCGCTCGGTGCCGTCCGGAGCCCGCACGGCACGCAGCCGCTCGACCAGGGCACGACCCTCGTCCGAGTCGGCCTCGAGCCGGCTGAAGACCTCGAGCCGGTAGGTATCGATCGCCGCCCACTCGGCGACGTACTCGCGGAGCTCGGCGGGCCGCTGGCCGGCCGGCGCTGCGAGTGCCAGCTCGTACTGCGCTGCGTCCACGCCGGGCGGCGGCGTCAGGAGCGAAGCGACCTCCGTGACACCATCCACCGCGCTCAGATCGTCGGCGTAGCGGGCCAGCACGTCGCGGCGCTCGCGATCGTCGGGGACCGATTGCGAGCCGCCGTCGAAACGGAGCGCCACCACGCTGCGCGTGGAGTCGCCGGTCGCGAAATCGTCGCGCAGGATCTCGAGACCGCTGCGCGGCTCCCCCGCCGGGAAGTCGTGCAGGTTGCCGCCCGTCGAGAGCTGGAGATGGAGGAATGGAACGCCGGCGGCGAGCAGCACGACGAGCGTGGGCACCGCCACGCGGACGGGATGCGCCATGACGAAGGACGCGATTCGGGCCCACACGCCATGCCTCGCCTCGCCGCGCTCGTCCTCGCCGACGCGCGGTCCGAGGAACCGTGGGAGCGGCAGGCGAATGCGGTTGACCCGCGGGCCGAGCAGGCCGAGCACGGCCGGCAGGACCGTCAGGCCGAACGCCAGTGTCGACACCACCACCACCACGCCGCCGACGCCCATGCTCCGCAGGGCGGGCGCCTCGAACACGATGAGCGCGGAGAGCCCGACGGCTACCGCGACCCCGGACACCGCGACCGCTCTTCCCACAGTGGCCATCGTGCGCTCGACCGCGGTCGCGACGTCGTTGCCTTTCAGCTCCTCGCGGAAGCGGCTGACCATGAAGAGCGAGTAGTCGATCGCCAGGGCCAGGCCGATCATGCTCGCCACGTTCGAGACGTAGATCGACATCTCCATCCGCGACGCGAGGAGGCCGATGGCCGAGAACGCGGTCGGGACGGCCAGCGCGGCGACGATGAGCGGGACCGATGCCCCGATCAGCGTTCCGAACACGACGAGCAGGATCACCAGTGCGACCGGGATGCTCACGATCTCGGCGCGGACCAGGTCGCGCTCGGCCTCCTGGTTGAAGTCGTACTCGATCACCGGCTGGCCCGTGACGTACGTCTCCATCCCCTGTGGGCGACCGATGAGGTCGCGCAGCGCGGGAGCCAGCTCGATCGCGTCCTCTGGTTGGACCGTCAGGTTGATCACCGCGAAGGTGGCGTGGCCGTCGTCGCTGATCAGCGACGCGTCCGGCACGCGCGCGTAGGTCACGATCGAGTCGACCGTCTCGTGGTCGCTGATCCGCGACAGGCTGTCCGCCACGCGGGCCTGGAACTCGTTCGAGGTCGCGTCGGCATTGCCGTCGCGGTAGACCACCAGCAGCGAGGCCTGACCGGCCCCGAAGCGATCCTCGAGCAGCGCGTTGGCGCGCTCGCTCTCCGAGCCGGGGATGGTCCAGCCGCCGGCGGTGAGGTTGCCGCCGTATGCCTGACGCAGCCCGATGCCCGCGACCATCACAAGCAGCCCGATGACGGGGATCACCCGCCGGAAGCGATAGTCGAACCTGCCCAGCGCCGCGAACATCGCGCCACACGCTAGCAGCCGCTCGGGCGGCCGGTCGAACGCTGAATGTCGGCCGCGTCGTACGACGAACGACGTAGGCGGCCGTCGGGATATGCCTAGCTATGATCCGCCGGGTGAGCCGCCTCGACCCGCGAGCGTGGTGGCGCGGCCTCGGGCGCCTGACCAGGTCGGGCAGCTCCGTCGACGCGCTGGCCTGGGCGCTCTACGACTTCGCGAACACGATCTTCAGCTTCGCGATCGTGTCGTTCGCGATGAGCCTGTGGGCGATCCGCTTCCTCGGGGAGGGCCCCGGGCAGTTCTGGTTCACCGTGGCCTTCAGCGCCTCGGTCCTGCTCAACGCCGCGGTCTCGCCAGTCCTCGGCGCGATGAGCGACCGCGCCGGGCGGCGCAAGCCCTTCCTCGCCGCGTTCACGGTCCTGTGCGTCGTGCCGACGCTGGCCATCGGCCTGGTCGACATCGGCGTGGGCCTGCTCTTCTTCGCGTTCGCGAACTTCGGTTACCAGGCCGCGCTGATCTACTACGACGCGCTGCTCCCCTCGGTCGCGCGCGACGAGACGCGCGGCCGCCTCTCGGGGATCGGAGTCGCGCTCGGGTACGTCGGCACGATCGTGGCCGGGCTCCTGTATCGGCTGACGACCGATGCCGATGGCGGCAGCACGCCGGCGAGCTTCCTCCTCGTCGGCTCGCTGTTCACGCTGTTCGGCATCCCGATCTTCGTCGCCGTGCACGAGCGCGGACCGGTGGGACGCTTCCGTGCGGGCGACGCGATCGGCTCGTGGGCGCAGCTGGGTACGACGATCCGCCACGCCCGCGAGGTCCGGGGCCTGCTTCGGTTCATCGTCGGGCGGCTCTTCTACACCGATCCGGTCAACACGGCGATCGTGGTCATGAGCGCGTTCGCCGTGGGCGCCATCGGCTTCACGCCCGCGCAGGCGCTGCTGATCCTGCTGCTCCTGACCGCGGTCGCGGTGGTGGCGTCGTTCGGTTGGGGCGTGCTGGCGGACCGATGGGGGCCGAAGCGCACCCTCCTGGCCGTCCTCGCGTCGTGGACGGTTGGACTTCTCATCATCGGCCTCTTCCTATCGCCCATCCCGTTCCTGATCGCCGGCGCGATCCTCGGGTCGGGCCTGGGCGGCGTGGGCGTCACCGACCGTCTCCTGCTGCTGCGTCTCGCACCGCGCGACAGGGTCGGCGAGATGCTCGGGCTCTACGGGCTGGCGGGGAAGTTCAGCGCCGTTGTCGGGCCGTTCCTCTACGGGTCGATCGTCGCCTCGCTGCTCGAGCCGCTCGGCGATCGCGCCTACCAGGTCGCGATCCTGAGTCTCCTCGTCCTGATGGTCATCGGGTTCGCGATCGTGCGCCGCATCCCGGACGTCCCGGTGGAAGTCGAAGACAGCGCGGACGGCCACGACGACGCTGCCTCGCCGTTGGGCCCGTGATCGCCACCCGGGGAACAACCGCGATGACGCTCGTGCTCGCCCACCGGGGCGCTCCGTTCGCAGCGCCGGAGAACACGATGCCCTCGTTCGAGATTGGCGCCCGCACCGGCGTCGACGCGATCGAACTTGACGTGCATCTCAGCGCCGACGGCCGGCTTGTGGTGATCCACGACCCGACGCTCGATCGGACCACCGACCGCACGGGCGCCGTGGCCGCCCTCTCGCTCGACGCGATACGCGCCGCGGACGCCGGCCATGCCCACACCGTAGACGGCGGCGCGTCGTTCCCGTTCCGTGGCCGCGGCCTGCGCGTTCCGACGCTGGTCGAAGTGCTGGACTGGCTGCCCGTGAACCTGGGCATCGTCGTGGAGGTCAAGGCGGTCGAGGCGACCGAGCCCACGGTAGATCTCCTGCGCCGCCGAGGCGTGGCGGGACGCGCGAGCGTCATCTCCTTCGTGCTCGAGGCGATCGAGCGCTCCCGCGCCGCGGCGCCCGAGATCCCGACCGGCCTCCTGCTGGAGCCCGGCGACGACTTCGACGAGGGACTCGCGCGTGCGACGGCGGGAGGGCACGCCACACTGAACCTCGACGACACCGCTCTGGGGACCGACCCGCGGCCGCTCGTCGAACGCGCGGGATCCGCCGGCGTCCGGGTCGGCAGCTATGTCGTCGACGAGCAGGAACGGATGAGGGTCCTCGCGGCGGCCGGCGTGGGGGCGTTCGTCACGAATCGTCCCGACGTCGCCGCCGCCGCGGGATTCGGCCGCTGAGTTACGCGGTCGCCGTCGCCAGCTCCCCGAGCGCCTCGCGGGCCGCGTCGATGTTGTCGACCCCGATCGCGACCTGCGCCTCGGCGCCTTCCAGATCGGTCGGCAGGAGGAGCTCAATGTTGACGCCGGCGTTCGCGAGGCGCCGGGCGGCCCCGGCGAGCGTGCCGGGTTGGTGCGCCAGCGTCACGCCGATCACCTCGATCTCAGTCACCTGGATCCCCGCGGCATCGAGCGCGCTCCGCGTGCCGGGCTCGTCGTTGGTCATGAGGCCGACGGCGCCCTTGTCACCGGCGGTCGCACCCGCGATCGCGGTGATGTTGATCCCTCGCTCCGCGATCGCCTCCGCGACGCGGGCCAGGCCACCGGGCTGATTCTCGAGCTGGATGGTGAATGCCTTCATGGGTTCCTCCGCCTTTGGTTTCGTTGGCCTTCCGTTGTACCGCGCGACGGCGCAAGCGTCGAGCCATTTATCCACAGCCGGCGGCTCTAGCTTGCACGAACGATGAATCGCGGAGCGCTGCGGCACGGGTTCGGGATCACGTCACACCCGCGCCGCGGCCTGGACCGCCTCGCGGCACGCATCGAGGAGCTCGGCTACGAGGAGCTATGGTCCAACGACACGAGCGCCGGCTCCGGGCTCTCGACCCTGGCGCCCTGTGCTCCCTCCACCCAGCGTCTGGTCCTCGCCGTCGGCGTCATCGGGCTGAGCAGTCGCGACCCGGATTCCATCGCGGCCGAGGCGGTGCGACTCGGCCTTCCGCTCGATCGGCTCGTGGTCGGCATCGGCTCGGGCAGCTCCAGCTCGACGGAGCTGGTGCGGCGCGGCGGCCAGGTCGTGCGCCGGACGCTGCCGGGCGTGCCGGTCGCGGTGGCGGCGGTCGGTCCGCGGATGTGCCGCCTTGCCGGCGAGATCGCGGACATCGTCCTGCTCAACTGGGCGACGCCGGACCGGATCGCGTGGTCGCGCGCCCGCGTCGCTGAGGGCGCCGCCTCCGCGGATCGTCGAACCCCGACGGTCGCGGCGTACGTCCGCGTCGCCATCGGACCCGACGCCGAGGCGCGCCTCGAGCGCGAAGGTGAGCGCTACCGAGGGAGCTCGCCGGCGTACCGCGCCGCATTCGACGCTCGCCGTGGCGGCGTCGGGATCGCCGAACGCTCGGCGGATGGCGTGGCGGACGCGCTGCGACCGTACCGAGCGGCGCTGGACACCGTCATCGTGCGCGCGATGCCCGCGGCCGACGACGTCGACGCGTGGCTCGAGATCGCCGAGGCCGGCGCGCCGCCGCGTCGCTGAGCTGCAGCGGCTACCAGTTCGTCGCGGTCGAGACCTCGACCTCGCCGACCGACTCGAGCCACTTCTCGGCGTCGATGGCCGCCTTGCAACCGTCGCCCGCGGCCGTCACCGCCTGGCGGTTGCGATGATCGTGCACGTCCCCGGCGACGAAGACCCCGTCGATCCCGGAGCCGGTCTCGTCGACGACCCGCAGGTAGCCGCGCGGGTCGGTCTCCATCTGGTCCTTGAAGATGTCGGTGTTCGGCCGATAGCCGATCGCGACGAACAGACCCTGGACGGCCAGGCTGGAGTCTTCGCCCGTCTCGGTGTCCCGCAGGCGGACGCGCTCGACCGTCTCGTCGCCGAGGACCTCGACGACCTCGTTGTTCCACAAGACGTTGATCTTGGGGTGCGCAAGCGCGCGGTCCTGCATGATCGCGCTGCCGCGGAATCGGTCGCGACGATGGATGAGCGTCACCTTGTCGGCGAACCTCGTGAGGAAGAGCGCCTCCTCGAGGGCCGTGTCGCCGCCGCCGACGACCGCGATCTCGCGTCCGCGGAAGAAGAAGCCGTCGCACGTGGCACACGAGCTCACACCGCGGCCACGGAAGCGCTCCTCGGACGGCAGTCCGAGCCACAGCGCGGAGGCACCGGTGGCCACGTTCACCGCGTCCGCCAGATAGTGGTCGGTCCCGACGTCGATCCGGAACGGGCGACTGCTGAAGTCGACCGCGGTGGCGTTGCGCTCGACGATCGTCGTGCCGAAGCGTTCGGCCTGGCGCTTGAAGTGGTCCATCAGCTCGGGTCCGTCGATCCCGTTCGGGAATCCGGGGTAGTTCTCGACCTCGCTGGTCAGCATCAGCTGCCCGTACGGGGTGTCCCCGGCGATGACCACCGGCTCGAGGTTGGCTCTCGCGGTGTAGATCGCGGCCGTCAGGCCGGCGGGACCGGAACCGATGACGGCAACCTTGCGGTGCAGCAGGTCGGTGTCGCGCTGCGCCTGCTCAGTGGTGGTCGGAGGAATCGTCGTTGTCACGCCTTACAGTGTAACCCCTGCCGCACGTAGCAAACGACGGGAGGCGGACCGCCGGAACCATGGCGGAGCGGCACGGAAGCGGCGCGTCGTGCCTGTGCGCCGCAACGCCCGTGGATCCGCCTCTCACCGAGTGTGCGCAGAGGGTGACGCGGCCCCAGCCTCTGCGCGGCTCTCTACTCGCGGCGCAAGACGTTAGGTGGCGTGTCGCTCGGGCGGGGCCGAGCCGTTGCGCTCTGTGACAGGGCCTCGCCCGCCGACTGGACACGCTGCTGATCGGCCTGCTTGCGCTGCGCGTACTCCGCGACCCGCTGGCTGGCTTCCTGTCCCTTGCTGTACCAGCTCTGGGTGATCTGCGCCGCGACCTCGCGCCCGCCTAGCCCGAACGCGAGCGCAAAGGCTGCGGCCACCGCGCCGACGGTGGCGATAAAGAGCGTATTCACCACAGTCGGAGCGATCCCGAGCTGATTGATCGCCGCGATGACCGCGAAGACAATGATCGCGTAGCGCGCGATGCTGGCCACGAGGTCCGGGTTGCCGAAGCCCATCTCGCTCGTCGCGCCGCGGACCAGTCCGCCCACGAACTTCGCGATCAGCGCTCCGACCACCACGATCGCGAGTGCCACGACCACGTTGGGCAGGAACAGCAGGATGCTGTTGATGATCGCGGTGAGCTGTGGCATGCCCAGGATCGCGGCAGCCGCCTGCAGCGCGATCAGGCGGATAAACCACTTCACGATCTCGGCCACGACCCTGCTGGCCGTCCACTGCGCGCCCGCGCCGCTCTGACGGATGAACCCGGCGATGCCGGAGCTCTCTGCGGCGCGTTCGAAGCCGATCGCCTTGAGGGCGCCCTCGACGAGCCGCGCCAGGAGGCCGGCCACGATCCAGCCGATGATCAGGACGATGAGCGCGCCGACCAGCTGGGGCAGGAATCCCAGGAAGTTGCGCAGGGCGTCCGCCACTGCCACAAGGACGGCATCGCCCATGTCAGTGATAGGTGTGGTGTCCATGAGTCTCGTTCTCCCCTTTTCGCCCGGCGTTTCGCGAAACCCAGACGTCGCGATCCGCGTGAGGCTGTTACGTAATGCAGACGTCGTTCCATCGCGGTCCCGGACTCCGGCGCGAAGAACGTGGATACTGGCCCGATGACCACGTTGTGGGACACGGTTCGCGAGCTCCGCGGCCGACGGACCGACGAGCGCGAGCTGCTCGACGCAGAGACCCTCGATCCGCGCGAGCTGCGCGCCAACCTGCGCGAACTTGCGCGGCTGAACCGCCTGCCGGGCGGCGTGTGGGCGAGCATCCACGGCATCGAAAGCCTGACGGGTGATGGCGGCCAGGTCTCGGTGCTCGACGTCGGCACGGGCGGCGGCGACATGCCGATCGCGTTCGTGCGGCACGCGCGCGCCCGCGGCCGGCGCTGGATCGTCGTCGCGGCCGAGCCGCGACCCGAGATCCTTGAGCTGGCGCGGCGGCGGGTGCGCTCGGAGCCGGCGATCACCGTGGAGCCGGCCGATGCACGGCAGCTTCCGTTCGCCGACCGGAGCTTCGACGTCGCACACGCCTCGCTGCTGCTGCACCACCTCGACCGCGGTAGGGCGATCGAGGCGCTGAGCGAGATGGCGCGCGTAGCCCGCGAAGGCGTCGTCATCAATGATCTCCAGCGCGGGCCGCTCCACTACGCGGTCACCGCGGCGGTCGTCCTCGGGTTGACGCAGAGCCGATACAGCCGGCACGACGGCCTGGTCTCCGCGCGACGCGCGTACACGCTCGACGAGCGTCACGACCTCATCGAAGCGGCCGGCCTGCGCGTGGCGTGGCAGTCCAGCCGGCTGGCCCCGCGGGTCGCGACCGCGGCGGTGCCGCGGCGGCACCGTGCGGAGCGTGCCACGTGAGCGATACGCTCAGCTGCGACCTCCTCGTCATCGGCGCCGGCCCCGCGGGATCGGCGGTCGCGACGTATGCCGCGCGGCGCGGAATCGACGTCATCCTTGCCGACGCCGCGAGCCACCCGCGCTCCAAGGCGTGCGCCGAGTACGCGAGCCCGCGCATCGCCGAAGAGCTGGCCCGGATCGGCATCGCGCGCGCCGCGTGGCGCGCTGCCGCCGTCCCGGTCGAGAGCATGCGCATCGTCGGCCGGCGTTCGAGCTTCGAGCTGCGCTACGCGGATGACTCCGGCGCGCGCACTGCCTGGGGTGTCGACCGGATGGCGTTCGACGCGCTGCTTGCGCGGCACGCCGCCGCACAGGGTGCGCGCCTCCTCGAGGGAGCCCGCCTGGCCGGGCTGTTCCGGAGGGGCGGGCGCGTGTCGGGGGCCAGGCTGGCCACCGCCGACGGGCAGCTGTCCGTCACGACCCGGCTCGTCGTCGGTGCCGATGGCGCGCGCTCGGCCACCGCCCGCCTCCTCGGCGTCGAGCGCCCGGTCGGCTGGCCGCGCCGTCTCGGCCTCGTCGCGCACCACGCCGGCGTGACCGCCCTCGACGGACAGGCCGAGATGCACGTCGGCGACGGCCTGTACGTCGGACTCGCGCCGACGCCCGGTGGGCGGGTGAACGTCGGCATGGCGCTCGGCATGCGCGCCGCGCGCGAGCCGGCAAGCGAGCGCTTCGATGCCGCTCTGGCGGCGCTCCCCGCGGTGGCAGCGCGCCTGCGCGGCAGCGAACGGGTGAGCCGGATTACGGGCACCGCACCCATCGGACACCGCGTGAGCGACGTGGCGGGCGCGGGCTGGCTGCTCGTCGGCGACGCCGCTGGCTTCATCGATCCGTTCACCGGCGAGGGGATCTTCCGCGCGCTCCGCGGCGCGCGCGCCGCGGCGGCCGCGATCGAGCTCGCGCACCGCGGCGACGACCCTGGTGCTGTGGCGGAGCGCTACCGCGCCGACCGGCGCTCGGCGTTCGCGGCGAAGGACCTTCTCACGTGGCTCATCCAGGGCTTCCTGGCCTCGCCGCCGCTGTTCGAGTACGCCGCTGCCCGGCTCGCGCGGCGCCGGTCGGCCCGGGTGACGCTCGGTTCGGCCCTCGGCGACGTGCGACCGGCGGCCGACGCGCTGAGCCCGCTCTTCCTCGCGTCGGTCCTCCGCCCGTGAGGAGCGTCATCGGCATCACGATCGCGGCGCCGCTGGAGCGCATCTTCCGGCTGGCCGCGGACGTCGAGCGCTGGCCCGAGCGGCTGCCGCATTACCGATACGTCCGCCGGCTGCCGGCACCGCACGGCGAGCGGCGCTTCGCTATGGGGGCGCGACGCGGCCGCATCCCGGTGAACTGGAAGGCGGTCCAGCGTCCGTTCCCCGACCGCGGCGAGATCGAGTTCGAGCACGTCGGCGGCGTCACGCGCGGCATGCACGTCCGTTGGCGCCTCAACGCGACACCGGAGGCGGTCGACGTCCGCATCGAGCATCGCCTCGAGCTGCGGTGGCCGTTGGTCGGCGAGCTGGTCGCCGACCGAATCATCGGCCGTCAGTTCGTGGAGCCGATCGCGGGCCGCACCCTGCGGCGGATCAAGCACCTCGCCGAGACCGAGGGATGACCGCTTCGCGACGGGTGGTCGTCACCGGGATCGGCGCGCTGACCCCCATCGGCCACGGCGCCGACGGGCTGTGGGACGGCGTGCTCGCCCACCGATCGGCGGTGCGCTGCATCGACCGCTTCGACCCGCGTGACTTCCCGTCGCAGATCGCGGCGCAGGTGAACGACTTCGAGCCCGCCGATCACCTCGACGCGCGACGGGCGCGTCGCCTCGATCGTTTCAGCCAGATGGCGGTGGCCACCAGCCGCATGGCCGCCGAGGATGCCGCGTACGACGCGGACCGCAGGGCCGAGCGCACGGGCGTCTACATCGGCTCGGCCCTGGGCGGCGTGGCCTTCGCGGAGGAGCAGCACGTCCGCTACGTGGAGGGCGGCCTGCGGAGCGTGGCGCCCACGCTCGCACTTGCCGTCTTCGGCGGGGCGGGCGCGTCCAACGTGGCGATCGACCTCGGGATCACGGGGCCGTCGGTCGGCAACGCCAACTCGTGCGCGTCCGGAGCGGTTGCGATCGGCCAGGCCTTCCACGCCATTCGGAGTGGCGAAATCGACGCCGCGCTCGCCGGTGGCGCGGAGGCGCCCCTCGCACCGCTGACGTTCGGCGCGTTCGCGATGATCCGCGTCCTCTCGCAGCGCAACGACGATCCGGGAACGGCCTCGCGCCCGTTCGACGTCGCGCGAGACGGATTCGTCATGGCCGAGGGCGCGGCGATGCTCATGCTCGAGGAGCGCAGCCTTGCCGAGCGCCGCGGCGCGCGCATCCTGGCCGAGATCCGGGGGTACGCGACGACGAACGATGCCCACCACATGACCGCACCGCGTCCCGACGGCCGCGAGGCCGCGCGCGCGATGAGCGGCGCGCTCGCCGACGCCGGGATACCGCCGGAGGCGGTGGACTACGTGAACGCCCACGGCTCCAGCACCGTGCTCAACGACCCGGTCGAGTCTGCCGCCATCCGGCTGGCGCTGGGCGACCACGCGGACCGAATCGCGGTGTCCGGCACGAAGGGCCTGTACGGCCACCCGCTCGGGGCAAGCGGCGCGATCGAGGCGGCCCTGTGTGCACTGGCGATCGAGCGCGCAACTCTGCCGGGGACGTGCAACCTCCGGACGCCGGATCCCGCGTGCCGCCTCCCGCTCCTGGCGGACGCCGAGGCGCGCCGCGTCAACGTAGCGGTGTCGAACTCCCTCGGCTTCGGCGGCATCAATGCCGCACTGGTGATCGGTCGCTACGAGGGCTGATCCATCGGCCGTTCGAGGTCGCGCAGCAGGATCGGGCGCCGCCGCAGCGCCCAGTCCAGCGCGGCCTCGAACCTACCCGCTCCATCGGTCTTCTCGACCACGATGGTCATCGGATCGTCGGTGATCATGGCCGGGAGCGTTTCGCGATCACTGCCGGTCCAGTAGATCACCGGCAGCTCCGGAAAGCGGTGGCGCGTCGCCATGAAGAGCGCCGCGGTGAGCTCGTGCTCGAGGCGCCAGTCGAGCACGATGGCGGACGGCGCGCGTCCATCGCGGAATGCCCGCAGGAACGGTAGCGGCGAGCGGAAGACGTGCGAGCCCACGTCGCCGGCCTCGCAGATGTCCGCGGCGAGCGCAGCGGCGGCCGGCTCGTCCTCCACGATCCAGATCGAGTCCCGCCGCGCGCGGGGTGCGACGTCAGCCAATCTCCGACCCCCTTCGCGCCCCGCTATGCAGGCGCCGTGCCTGCGCGACGCCGTCGGGGAGACGACCTACCATGAGATGGCCATGCCCGTGCATCCCGCAACGCCGCCGGCGCCCTTGACGCGCCGGCCAACCACCACCGTGATGGTGGGCTCGGTCTCGATCGGGAGCTCGCATCCGATCGCGGTGCAGTCGATGACGAACACCGACACCGCAAACGTCGACGCGACCGCGCTGCAGGTCGCGCAGCTGGCACATGCCGGATCGGAACTCGTTCGCATCACCGTCAACAACGACGACGCCGCCCGCGCGGTTCCCCACATCGTCCAGAAGCTGCACGCGCTCGGGGTGGCGGTGCCGATCATCGGCGACTTCCACTACAACGGGCACCTCCTGCTGACCCGCCACCCGGAGTGCGCGGCGGCGCTCGACAAGTACCGCATCAATCCTGGAAACGTCGGCACCAAGCGCCACGACGAGCAGTTCCGGGCCATCGTCGAGGTGGCGGTCGCCAACGACAAACCGGTCCGCATCGGCGTCAACTGGGGCTCGCTCGACCAGCGGCTGCTGACGCGGATGATGGACGAGAACGCCCTGCTCCCGGAGCCACGTCCGTCGCGGGAAGTGATGATCGACGCGATGATCGAGTCGGCCCTCGGCTCGGCGCGGCTGGCCGAGGAGACCGGTATCCGCCACGATCGGATCATCCTGTCGGCAAAGGTCAGCGGCGTGCAGGACCTCGTCGACGTCTACACGAGACTCGCGCCGCTCTCGGATTATCCGCTCCACCTCGGGCTGACCGAGGCGGGCATGGGCGCTCGGGGCATCATCGCGTCGACGGCCGGGCTGGCCATCCTCCTCCAGCGCGGCATCGGCGACACCATCCGGGTCTCACTCACGCCGGAGCCCGGCGGCGATCGGACCGAGGAGGTGCAGGTCGCCCAGCAGGTGCTTCAGTCGCTCGGGCTGCGCAGCTTCGCCCCGCAGGTGTCGGCATGCCCGGGTTGCGGCCGGACGACGTCGAGCTTCTTCCAGCAGATGGCGCGTGACATCTCTGCGCACCTGCGCGACCGCATGCCGGCGTGGCGGATCGCGCATCCCGGCGTCGAGGAGATGCGCGTCGCCGTGATGGGCTGCGTGGTCAACGGGCCGGGCGAGTCGAAGCACGCGGACATCGGCATCAGCCTGCCGGGCACGTTCGAGGAGCCGGTGGCGCCCGTGTTCGTCGACGGTCAGCTTCGGACGACGCTCCGCGGAGAGCGGATCGTCCCGGAGTTCCTGGAGATCCTGGAGGACTACGTCGCGCGCCGCTACGGGGCGCCGGAGCCTGCCACGGCGAGCTGAGCGTTGTGGCGCGCGATGGGGCCGCGCGCCGGCATCAGCGCTTCTTGCCGGTCCCCTTTTCCGCGGTCTTGCCGCCGCCCTTGGGCTTCTTGCCGCCGCCCTTGCTGCCTGGACCCTTGTCGGGCATCGAGTGCCTCCCCTGAAAGCGTGGAGAGGTGACGATACGTCACCGTTCAAGCCCTCGCGCGATGGCGCGAAGAACGCTAGCCTGCAGCCCCCGCCGCCGCCACCACGGTCCACACGATCGCGACGAAGGCGAGCACCAGGAACACGATCAGCGCCGCCGGCAGCAGCCCCACCGCGACGTTGGCGCGGTAGGCACCGGATGACTCGCTGTGCGGGTCGAGCAGCTCGCCGGCCGAGCGCTCGGCCGGCAGGTGGAGCTCCTGCTCGTGGCTCCGCAGCGCGACGCGCGGGGGCGGGGACGAAGACGGCGCGGGTGGCGGAAGACCGGTCACGATCCGACCTCGGGCAGGATCCGTGCGAGGTGGCGCTCGAGCGCAGAGGCGTCGAACGGACCGAACTGCTGGGCGCGGACGACGCCGCCGCGGTCGATGAAGACGCTCTGCGGTGGCCCGTAGACCCCGTACGCGGCGGCGAGCCTTCCGCCGGGGTCCATCACCGCCGGCCACGTCGCGCGCATGTCGTCCATGTAGTCGCTGGCGCTCGACCACTGGTCCTGGTAGACGACGCCGATCACGGCGAGACCGGCGTCACGATGCCGGTCGAGGGCCGCTCCGAGACGAGGAAACTCCTCGAGGCAGGGCGTGCACCAGGACGCCCAGAAGTTGACGATCACCGGGCGTCCGCGCAGCTGCGAGAGCACGACCGGGTTGCCGCGCAGGTCGGTGACCGCGAAGTCCGGCGCCAGCGCGCCGACCGAGGCTGCAGCGGACTGTGGGATGCGCGCCACCATGATGGCCACGAGGGCGACCAGCGGGACGATCGCGACCGCGGCCAGGTAGCCGCGCGGTAACCGCGTGGCGGGCACGACCGGACGTCGGGCCAGCGCGGTCAGCCGTGCACCCCCGGCTCGTCTCCGGACGCGTCGTGGCGGGCGG
>JBHENJ010000022.1:0-4538 GCA_046262115.1 Candidatus Limnocylindria bacterium
GTCTGGAGCAGCTCGAACACGATGACCTCGTCACGCGAGGGGACCGGTGGCCGCAGCACGGCCGGAGTATACCGACGCTATGATCGGCCGCTGACTCGAGGAGGCCGATGAGCGAGACCGACGCAACCGCCTATCGCGAGATGGTGTCGCAGCAGAGCGACAAGCAGATCGACGACTGGGCGGCCGACCTGTTCCGTGACTTCGCCCTTCGGCGTGGCGTGGGAACCGCGGTCGCGTCGTTCTCCCGCGTCGCCGGCCTCGACGCCGACGCCTTTCAGCGCGCCTTCCTGGTCGGCGGCGGACCCGACCACGTGGTCGGCATCGACACCGCCGGCGAGATGGTGGCGCCGATCTTCGAGCTCCATCGCGCCATCGCCGGTGTTCGGCGCACTGATCCTCGCGCCCGCGAGCGATTGATTGACTTCCTCGTCGAGAACAGCGAGGTCATGTCGTACACCGCCTGAGCGGCGCGATGTTTGCCGGCTCGGCTCGCGGTGGCCCGGTTAGGTGCCGGCGTTCGACGAACGGATGATTGCGATCGCGTTCTCGATCTTGACCTTCGTGACGGTGAGGTAGCGCGCGAGGTTGTCGCGGTTGACCTCGGGAATCTCGTCGAGCACCTGCCGATCGCGCAGCAGATTCGTGAGCTCGTCGACCGCGTCCGCCAGCTTGCCCTTGGCGCCCAGCAGCGAGTCGTCGTCGGGGCCGTGGAGCTCTCCGGCGAGCGTCCGTCCCCGACGCGCCGGCTCTTCGGTGCCGTCGCCGTCCTCGTCGGTGGCTGTCCGCTGACGCAGCTTCGCGAGCGTCAGCTCGCCGGCGGCGACCTTGGCGGCCAGGCGGCGGCGCGTGCGCTCGTCGTGGATCTTCATCAGCTCGTAGGCGTGGCTCAGGGTGTCGCGCCGCAGCGAGACCAGCTCGCGCACCTCGGGGGGCGCGTCGGCGAGGCGGAGGCGGTTCTCGACGTAGCCCTTGTCCTTGCCGATCCGTTGCGCCAGCGCGCGGACCGAATAGCCCAGGTCGACCGTCATGCGGCGGTACATCGCGGCCTCGTCGAGCGGGGAGAGGTCCTCACGCTGGAGGTTTTCGATGATCGATACCTCGAGCGCCGCGCGCTCGTCCAGCTCGGTGACGATAGCGGGGATCGTCTTGACTCCCGCCAGACGCGCCGCGCGCCAGCGCCGCTCGCCGGCGACGAGCTCGAACTCGGACCCCGTCGCGCGGACGAGCACGGGCTGAAGGACGCCGTGCTCGCGGATCGAGCCGGCGAGATCGGAGAGGCCATCCTCCTCATACGAGAGCCGCGGTTGCGCGGGGTTGGGGAGGATGCGGTCGACGGGGATCTCGCGGAGCGTCGCCTTCGTGTCGCGCGACTCAAGCAGCGAGACGATTCCCGGAGCGAGCTCCGTGTTTGCCGCTTCATCAAAAAGTCGCTGAATATTTTGTTTAAAAGCGGCGCGGTCAGCCAAGCGCAACCACCTCCTTGGCGAGATCGCGGAAGGCGCGCGCGGCGCCGGAATTTGTCGCGTATGTCGTCACCGGTTTGCCGGTCAGCGGCGCCTCGCCGAGCTTGATCGTGTTCTTGATGAGCGTGCTGAACACTCGGTGGTCGCCCAACTCGCGGAGGTTCTCGAGCATCTCGCGGGCGAGGACGGTGCGACCGTCGTAGAAAGTCGGCAGCAGTCCCAGGATCTCAAGGTCGTGGTTCAGCTTGAGCTTGATCGTGTTGATGACCTTGATGAGGGCCGTGAGGCCCTTGATCGCGTAGTACTGTGTCTGAACCGGAATGATGACTCCCGTAGACGCGACCAACGCGTTGATGGTCAGCAGACCGAGCGTCGGCGGGCAGTCGACGATGATGACGTCGAACTGCCGCTCCGCCCAACCGTTGAGCGCGTCGCGCAATACCATCTCACGACCGATCGCGGTGAACAACTCGACTTCGGTCGACGCGAGCTCGAGCGTCGACGGGGCAACGACGAGATTGGGGACCGATGTCTCATGCACGATCTCGGGAATCGTCACGCGATTGTCGGCGAGGACATCGGCCATCGACCGGTGAACGTCAGACAGCGAGATGCCCGTCCCGACGGTGAGATTGGCCTGCGGATCCATGTCGATGCACAGGACCCGGTAACCGATCTCGGCGAGCGCGCCGCCGAGATTGATCGAGCACGTCGTCTTCCCGACGCCGCCCTTCTGGTTTGCGACCGATATGACCCTTGTCACGCCGATGCCTTTCGTGTCCCCCAGCGCCGGCCCGTCGCGAGCGCTTGGCGATGATAGTAGGAGCCGCCGGTCGGCCGGGTCCACCGAGATATCCACAACGTGGACCGATGTCGATGTCTTTGTGCAAAGACGCCGCCGGTATACTCGGGTTGTCCACCAGCCTAGCGCGGGCCCATAGCTCAGTGGTTAGAGCATCCGGCTCATAACCGGCGGGTCGCAGGTTCGATCCCTGCTGGGCCCACACCCGTGGAGGCGTCTTGTCGTCGACGGCCGATAAGCTCCAGCGACTCCGCGAGCTGCGCCAGGCGGCGACGGTGGGCGGCGGCGAGCGGCGCATCGAGCAGCAGCACACGCGCGGCAAGCTCACCGCTCGGGAGAGGCTCGATCTTCTCCTCGACGAGGGCTCTTTCAACGAATTGGATGGATTGGTCGTCCATCGGGCGACCGATTTCGGTCTCGACGATGAGCGGTACCTCGGCGACGGCGTGGTCACCGGCTACGGACGGATCGATGGCCGCCCGGTCTATGTCTACAGCCAGGACTTCACCGTCTTCGGCGGGTCGCTGTCCGAGGCGCACGCCGAAAAGATCTGTAAGGTCATGGACCTCGCCATGCAGAACGGCGCGCCGATCATCGGCGTGTCGGACTCCGGCGGCGCGCGGATCCAGGAAGGTGTCGCCGCCCTTGGCGGGTATGCCGAGATCTTCCTGCGCAACACGCTGGCGTCGGGCGTCGTCCCGCAGATCTCACTCGTGCTGGGCCCGTGTGCCGGAGGCGCGGTCTATTCGCCCGCCATCACCGACTTCGTGATCATGGCCGAAGGCACGTCGCACATGTTCGTTACGGGACCCAACGTGGTGAAGGCGGTGACGCACGAGGAGATCGACTTCGAAGGACTGGGCGGCGGCCGGATCCACTCGGAGGTGAGCGGCGTGGCGCACTTCCTGGCCGATACCGAACCGCACGCGATCGAGACCGCCCGACGGCTCCTCGCGTACCTCCCCCAGAACAACCTAGATGGCGCGGCGCCGGTCGCGGTCGTCGAGCCAGAGGAAGGCGCCGCGAACTCGCTGAACGAGATCATCCCGGACTCGTCGCAGCACTCGTACGACATGCACCGTGTAATCGCCGGCGTCGTCGACCGCGACTCGCTTCTCGAGGTGCATGCTCGGTTCGCGCGGAACATCATCTGCGGGCTTGCGCGGCTCGATGGCCGGAGCATCGGCGTCATCGCCCAGCAGCCCGAGGTCCTCGCCGGTGTCCTCGACATCGACGCAAGCGACAAGGCTGCCCGTTTCGTCCGCTTCTGCGACTGCTTCAACATCCCGCTGCTGAGCTTCATCGACGTGCCCGGTTTCCTTCCGGGCGTCGAGCAGGAGCACCGCGGGATCATTCGGCACGGTGCGAAGCTCCTCTACGCGTATTGCGAGGCGACCGTGCCGAAGGTCAGCGTCATCACGCGCAAGGCGTACGGCGGTGCCTATGACGTCATGAGCTCGAAGCACATCCGCGGCGACCTCAACTTCGCGTGGCCGACTGCAGAGATCGCCGTGATGGGCATCGAAGGCGCCGTGAACATTATCTTCCGAGAGCGCATCGCTGCAGCGGAGGATCCGGACGCGGAGCGCGCGCGACTCGTGGCGGAGTACGAGCAGCGGTTCGCCAATCCGTATACCGCCGCCGCGCGCGGATACGTCGACGAGGTCATCGAACCGGGCGAGACCCGGGCGCGCGTGGCGGTCGCACTTTCGATTCTCGCCACCAAGCGGCAATCGAATCCCGCCAGGAAACACGGGAACATTCCGCTGTAGCGGCAGGTTGTCTTTGCGCAAAGACACATTCGCGCGCCGCCGGGCGCATCTCTTCGACCGCGTCCTGGTCGCAAACCGCGGCGAGATCGCCATCCGCGTCATGCGCGCGTGTCGCGAGCTGGGCATCGAGACGGTCGCGGTCTACTCGGACGCGGATGCCCACGCGCTCCACGTCCGTCATGCCGACCGCGCGGAGCGAATCGGGCCGGCGCGCGCCGCCGACTCGTACCTGTCGATTGAAGCGATCATCGCCGCCGCGCGACGCAGCGGCGCGGACGCGGTCCACCCGGGATACGGGTTCCTGAGCGAGGACCCGTCGTTCGCTCGCGCCGTCGAAGCCGCCGGCCTCGTCTTCATCGGCCCTCCAACCGCAACGCTCGAGGGACTCGGCAACAAGCTGAATGCCCGGCGGGCCGCCACCGCCTCAGGTGTCCCCGTGGTCCCGGGCTCGCTCATCCCGCTCGACCCGGCGGAGGCCCGAGCGATCGCGGACGCGCTCGG
>JBHENJ010000023.1:0-2795 GCA_046262115.1 Candidatus Limnocylindria bacterium
GCGGCGTCCTGCTCGTGACCGCGGTCGCGGCCATGCTGATCGACCGCAGGATCGCGCGCCGCGAGCTGCCTCCCGAGGTGGCGACGCGCTACCGCGTCGTGCGTCGCGGCGTGATGACGGCCGTCGTCGCCTTCGGCCTCCTCTCCGGCCTGCTCGTGATCCCGCAGGTACGCGCCATCGCCGGCGGGATCCTGGCCTCGTCGGCCGTGATCGGGCTCGTGATCGGCTTCGCCTCGCAGCGGACGATCGGGAACTTCGTGGCGGGCCTGCTGATCGCGTTCACCCAGCCGCTTCGCCTCGGTGACAGAGTCGAGGTCGACGGCGTAGAAGGAGTCGTGGAGGAGATCGCCCTCACCTACACGTTCATCCGCACGGCCGACAACGCTCGGCTGGTGATTCCCAACGAGAAACTGGCCTCGGATACGATTCGCAACTCCACCATCGTCAGCAGGGAAAAGCTGGCCGAGGTCACCGTGCAGATTCCTCTCGAACACGATCTGACAGCCGTCGTCGACGCGCTCCGCGCGGAGACCGCCTCCGAGCGCGACGCGGAGGTGTTCGTCAGCGCCCTCGACGAGCAGGCGACCGTGACCCTCCGGGCCTGGGCGAGCGACGAGGCCGCCGCGCAGCGCCTCGAGAGCGACCTGCGCGTGCGTGCCCACGGACGGCTCCGCGCGGCCGGTATCTACGCGTGAATCCGCCCCCCCGCGACTTCTCGCCGCAGCGCCGCCGGCGCAAGAGCCGACGCCGGCACCAGGCAAAGCGCCGACGGCGCGTGCTGATCCTCGTCATGCTCCCGGTCCTCCCGCTCGTGATCGGGGCGTCGCTGGTCGTCGCCGGATTCGGCGCCGCATCGGCGTTCTCGAAGTGCAGCCTGTCCTCCCTGCAGCCGGTCGCGATCGGCCAGAACTCCTTCATCTACGCCGCGGACGGCACGCTCCTCGGGTCGATCCCAGCCGAGCGGAATCGCCAGCCGGTCCCGTTCCTCCGCGTCAGCCCCTGGTTCAGGAAGGCGACGGTCGCGATCGAGGACCGGCGCTTCTGGCAGCACCGCGGCGTCGACTACGAGGGGATCGCCCGCGCCATGTGGAAGAACTTCGTCGCCGGCGAGACCGTCCAGGGCGGCTCGACGATCACCCAGCAGCTCGTGCGGAACCTCTGGAACATCTCGCGGGAACGCACGCTCGACCGCAAGCTCAAGGAAGCCTGCCTCGCAACCAAGCTCGACCGCCGGTGGTCGAAGCGGCGGATCCTGACCGCCTACATGAACCAGGTGTACTACGGCAGCCACGCCTACGGGATCGAGGCGGCGTCCCAGACCTACTTCTCCAAGCACGCGCGCCAGCTGACCCTGCTCGAGTCGGCGCTGCTCGCGGGCCTGCCGCAGGCCCCGTCGCGGTTCGACCCGTTCAACAATCCCCGCGCCGCGCTGAGCCGCCGCGACGACGTCCTGCGGGCGATGCTGGCGAACGGGACGATCACCCGCCGCCAGTTCGACTCCGCGATCGCGGTGCGCGGCCTCGGGCTGAGCCCGGGACGCCTCTACACGCAGATCCGCGAGCCGTACTTCTTCAGCTACGTGCGGGACAAGCTGCTCGCCCAGTACGGCGCCGAGACGGTGCGCTCGGGCGGCCTGCGCGTCTACACGACGATCGATCCGGCCTTCCAGCGCTACGCGCGGCAGGCGATCGTCGACACGCTCTACGAGCGGAACGACCCGGCGGCGGCGGTGGTCTCGATCAACCCCGAGAACGGCGCCATCCGCGCGATGGCCGCAGTGACGCCGGGCAAGGCCAACAACCAGTTCACCCTCGTCGCGCAGGCCCGCCGGCAGCCCGGCTCCACGTTCAAGACGTTCGTCCTGACGGCGGCGGTGGCGGAGGGGATGAACCCCTTCTCGACCTACTACGTGTCGGCCCCCTTCCGCTACCAGCCGGACCCCTACTCCCCCCCTTGGAAGGTGGCCACGTACGGGCACAGCTACTCCGGCGCGATCTCCGTCTCCAGCGCGACGCTCGCCTCCGACAACACGGTCTACGCGCAGATGACGCTCGACCTCGGCCCCGAGAACGTGGCGGCGATGGCGCGGAAGATGGGCGTGACGGCCCCGCTCAAGCCGGTGCCGTCGATCGGGCTCGGCTCGATCGAGGTGTCACCGCTCGACCTCGCCTCGGGGTACGCGACGCTCGCCGCCGGGGGCATCTTCTCCGAGCCGATGGCGATCCGGAAGGTGATCCTCGCGAACGGGCGGGAGGACACCGACGCGGGCTGGGGCAAGCCCCGGCGCCGCCGGGTGATCGCGGACTGGGTCGCCGATAGCGTGCGGCAGATCCTGGAGGACAACATGTACAGCGGTACCGGTACCGGCGCGTACTTCGGCCGGCCGGCGGCCGGGAAGACGGGGACGACCGAGAACCACGCCGACGCCTGGTTCTCCGGCTGGGTCCCGCAGCTGCAGACGACGGTCTGGGTCGGCTACACGCAGGGCGAGATTCCGATGGAGAACGTCCACGGCATCGCGGTCGCCGGCGGAACCTTCCCGGCGGACATCTGGCGCAGCTTCATGTCGAAGGCGCTGCGCTACTCGCCGCCGCGCGAATGGACCCTCCCGACCTCGGAGCCCGACTGGGAGTACTTCCGACGCGGCCAGTACGCGCTCGACGCACGGCCGAAGACCACCCCGTGCGAGGAGACGACCACCGAAACCGGCGAGTCCTCCGGCGACGCGAAGCCCTGCGGCACCGGATCGACCTCCACCTCCACCTCCACCTCCACGTCCACGAAGACGACCACGC
>JBHENJ010000024.1:0-14135 GCA_046262115.1 Candidatus Limnocylindria bacterium
TCTGACCACTACGCCAGTTTCCCGGGCGGCGGCGGGCGGCCGACGACCGACGCGTGGGCCACGCTGGCCGGGCTCGCGCGGGACACGACCCGCATCCGGCTGGGCACGCTCGTCTCGCCGGTCACGTTCCGCATTCCCGGAGGCTTCGCCAAGATGACCGCCACCGTCCACGAGATGAGCGGCGGTCGCGTCGAGGTGGGCATCGGCGCGGGGTGGAACGATCTCGAGCACGCCCAGCACGGCATCCCGTTCCCCGAGATCGGACTGCGCTACGACATGCTCAGCGAGGAGCTCGCGATCCTCCATGGGCTGTGGACCGAGCCGGACGGGTGGTCCTTCGACGGGACGCACTGGCAGGTTCAGGGCTCGCTGTTCTATCCGAAGCCCACCGGCGGCACCGGCGAGCGCCACCCGCACCTCATCCTCGGCGGCGAGGGGCGGCGCCGGATGGCGGGCCTCGTCGCTCGATACGCCGACGAGTTCAATCTGTCACCCGCGCACCCCGACACGGCACGCGAGGCCTTCGACCGGGTGCGGCGCGCGTGCCGCGACGCTGGCCGCGATCCCGACCAGGTCGTGTACTCGGCGATGACCGGCGTCCTGGTCGGCGCTACCGCGGGCGAGCTGCGTGACCGCGTGCGTGCCCAGCTGTCGTTCCTCGGCGAGTCGGATGAGGACGCCGATGGCTGGCTGGCGAAGCGCCGCGACCGGTGGATCATCGGGACGCCCGACGAGGCGTCGGAGCGGATCGACGCATTCGAGCGAGCCGGTGTGCAGCGGCTGATGCTCCAGGACTTCCTGCCGCGCGACCTCAATATGGTCCGCCTCCTCGGCTCGACCGTCGTCGGCGCCGCCGTCGCCTGACCGCGGTGCGAGCCCCGAGCGCATGGATCGCGGCGGCTCTCGCGTGCCTGCTCGTGGCGGCATGCGAGAGTGCCACCGGCACGCCATCGGCGACACCGGCCGGCACGGATGGCACCGACGGCACCGATGGATCGCAGTTCGAATCGCTACGGTTCCCCTACCGCGTCGAGCTACCGCCGGGCTGGGAGCCACGCAACGTCGAGCCCGGGCCGTCGGGGAACCCGGGGATCGACACCTTCGACAGCCCGGATCTGGCCAGCGGGATCTACGTCTCGAGCAGTCGAGAGCGACTGCCGGACGGGACCACGCCCGAGCAGGCACTCGAGCGCATCCACCCGCCGTGGGAGGAGTGCGCCGAGGCGGGTGCGCACGAGGAGCGCGACCTCGGCGGCGACCCTGCACTGGTGGTCGAGTACGACTGCGCCGGGGTGCGCTACGTGCTCGCCGCAATCACCGTCCATCGGGACATCGGATACCTGCTCTTCTGGGACTCACGCACGGGGAACGCGGAGCCGGACCGCGCGACGTTCGAATCGGTCCTCGACTCGCTCGAGTTCACCGACTGACGCTCAGTCGCCGATGACCTCGGCGGCGTACGCACGCATCTCGTCCACGTTCGGGATCATGACCCAGCCTCGCGCCGTGCCCTCGTCGCCCTCGAACAGCGCGAACCGCGGCGGCTGAAGCACCTGGCGGCTCACGTCGGCGTTGTGACTGCGCCGCGCGATCTCGAGGAACGTCGGCAGGCTCGTGATCGGGATGTCGGTCTCGAGCGACGTCAAGCCCTCGGCGAGCTCGATCACGTCCACCTCGGAGTCGGCATCGAGGAGCGACTCGACAATGCCCAGCACCACCTCCTGCTGGCGCGCAGAGCGGGCGTGGTCGCCGTCCTGGCGCGCTCGGACGTACGAGAGCGCGTCCGAACCGTCGAGATGGTGCTCCCCGGCCTCGAGGACGAAGCCGTGCGCGGGGTCGTCGATCCCCTCCTCGGGCTCGACGTCGACGCCGTCGACGGCGTCGACGAGCGTCACGAAGTCGTCCATGTCGACCTCGGCGTAGTGGTCGATCTCGATGTCGAGCAGCGTCTCGACGGCGCCGACCATCTCTTCGTAGCCGAGCTCACGGGTGATCGCGTTGATCTTGTCCGACCAGGTCGTCCCGTCGGGCATGGGCACGTCGACCGTATCGCGAGGGATCGAGAGCATCGTGATCCGGTCGTACTCGCCGCTGACGCTGACGACCATGATCGCGTCGGTGTTATGCGGCTCCCCGTTCGCCTCACGCGTCGCGTTCCAGTCCTTTCCCAGGATCAGGACCGTGACGCGCCGGTCAAGGAGCGACTCATCGAGCGGCGGCTCGGTAGGCGTGGGCACCGACGTCGCGGTCGCCGCGGTCGTTGTGGCGGGCGCCCCGGAGTCGCCCGACTGCTGCGTGCACGCGGCGAGTGGCGAGAAGGCGAGGGCGAGCGCGGCGACGACGCGCGCGCCGCGGCGCGGCAGCAGGGCGCGAATCCAAGTCATGGGCCGGGATGATACCCGCGCCCTGCGCCTAGAATCGGCCGATGGCGCGCATCGTCCTGTTCACCGGGAAGGGTGGCGTGGGCAAGACCAGCATCGCGGCCGCGACCGCCGTAGCGTGCGCGGACCGCGGCCTGCGGACTGTCGTGCTCTCGACGGACATTGCGCACTCCCTCGGGGACGCCTTCGACCTCGAGCTCGGCCCGGAGCCGCGTGAGATCGCGCCGAACCTCTGGGCCCAGGAGTCCGAGGTCTTCTTCAATGTGCGCAGGCACTGGGGATCGATCCAGGAGTACGCGGCGTCGGTGTTGCGGTGGCGCGGCCTTGACGAGGTGCTGGCCGAGGAGATGACCGTGCTGCCCGGCATGGACGAGGTCGGCAGCCTGCTCTGGATCGCCGAGCACGACGACTCCGGTGACTACGACGTCATCGTCGTCGATGCGGCGCCCACCGGCGAGACACTCCGCCTCCTCGCGCTGCCCGAGGCGGCGCGATGGTGGGTCGACAAGCTGGTCCCCATCGGCCGCCGGATCACCAAGCTCGCGGGCCCGCTGGTGAACCGCGTTATCGGCGTGCCGATCCCCGACGAACGCGTCTTCGACGCCGGCGAGGAGCTGCTTGTGCGCCTCGAGCACATGCACGACCTGCTCGCCGACGCCCGCAAGACATCGGTCCGCGTGGTGCTGACGCTCGAGAAGGTGGTGATCAAGGAGGCCGAACGTTCGTTCACCTTCCTTCACCTGTACGGCTACGCGATCGACCTCGTGATCGCCAACCGCCTGCTCCCAGCCGAGGCGGGCTACCTGACCGGCTGGTACACCGCGCAACAGCGCTATCGGCCGATGGTTGAAGACGCCTTCGCGCCCGTGCCTGTCCGCGGCGTGCCGTTCTTCGACAGCGAGGTGGTCGGGATCGACGCGCTACGGCGTCTCGCGTCCGCGCTGTACGGCGACGACGATCCGACGCAGCACTTCTACGAGGGCCGCCCGTATCGCGTGCGCCGCGAGAACGGCTCGTTCGTCCTATCGCTTCAGCTCCCGTTCACCAGCAAGGACGAGATCGGCCTCTCGCGGCACGCCGACGAGCTCGTCCTCGAGGTCGGTGCCTGGAGGCGTAACCTCGTGCTGCCCCAGGTCCTCGTCGACGCGCAGGTACAGAACGCGCAGTTCGAGGACCATACCCTCAACATCCGCTTCGCCGCCCCCGAGCGACCCAACAGGAGGTAAGACCGATGTCCGACGCAGCCGATCCCGCCGCGACAGCTCGCGGGGCGAAGCGCGCCGGCCCGTCCGGCGCTACGGCGGAACTCGAGGCCCGGCTTGCCGATCTCGAGCGACGCCTCGAACGGACGAGCCGCGGCGGGGGCGAGCAGACCGCGTACTGGGCGATCCTCGAATCGATCCTCCCGTCCGACGCGCGGCGCCACCTCCGGGCGGCCGGCCGCGAGCAGCTCCTTGCCGCGCGGTCGATCCTGGACGCCTGGATCGCACGGATGGATCGCAGCGCCGACGAGCCCCCCGCGCGGCGCGAGACGATCCGGGTCGACTAAGGCACGCGGCCAGCGGCGCGCGGACCTCGGTCGGGGTTGCTTCGCGACGGCGGTCGCGGCGTTCGATCGCGGCCCTTCGCACACGGCGTTGACCGCACTGACCCGCCCGATACCGTGCCGGCGTGGCACACTGTCTGCCTTGTAATGCGTCGGGTTCCGCACTCATGGAGAGAGACCATGCTTTGGGCGCTCATCGTGATACTTCTGATTCTCTGGCTGGCCGGGTGGCTCGTCGCACAGGTGGCGGGACCGCTGATCCACATCCTGCTCGTGATCGCGCTGATCGTGCTCGTCTGGCAGCTGATCAGCGGGCGACGCGCCGTCTGACGCGTCGTGTCGCTAGCCGTCGTGGACCCAGATGAGCCAGCGTTCGACGAGTAGCGCGGCCAACAGGGCGATGCCGACGTAGGCGAAGGGCAGGACGAAGAGCCAGCGCCACGACGGCAGCGAAGCAACGAGATCGGGAGCCAGCTGGGTCTGCGGCAGCAGGTACAGCGCGGTCGGCACCGCGCCCAGCAGGAAGCCGATGAGCCACGCTGTCCGCGAACCGCTGACGACGCGGAGGCCCAGGAGCAGCTCGCCGACGGCGAGCGCGAGCCCGATGACGCCAAGAATCAGCGTATTGGGCAGGTGGGACGCCGTCGGCAGGGTGAACGGTTCGATGATCGGTTCGCGCGTCAGCTCCTGCAGGATCCACAGCCCGGCGCCCACGGTCGAGAAAATCCCGTGGAGGATCAGGAGCGCGCCGGCGACGAGGACCGGAACCGCCACCACGCTCGGGAGCTCGAGGTCATCCGTGTCTCGGAAGCGTGACGCCGGCCGCGCGCCGCGAGGCGGCGCCGCGATTTCGACCGGACAACGCCGGCAACGCCGGCTGTTCGGGCTGTTCGCGGCGCCGCAGCTGCCGCAGATCCACGCATCGGTGTAGGTGACGATCGACGTACTCCATCGGCCTCGGGCGCTGCGGTCGCCGCACGGGGCCGTCACCGGCAATCTAGACCCGTACCGTCCCGGCCACCAATGGTCCGATAGTCCTGCCAGAACGCCACGGCACGCCGCGCCGTGGGTCGAGCTTGACGGGGTCGACCCGGTCGTCTCATCCTGCGCCGCCGATGAACGAGGACCGTGGATCCGACGCGCTGTCGATCGCGATCGCGGTCATACTCGCCGCCCTGGGGCTTGCCGGAGCGCTCATCGCGTGGCGCGTGGGTGATGCCTCGAATCGCGCGTCGGACGCCACCCAGGAGGGGGTCATCGCGGCGCGAGCGCGGAGCGCCGAGGAGATCACCGCCGACGGGCTCGTGGCCCAGACCATGGAGGCCTGGCTGGAGTATGAGCGCGCCAGGCGGCGCGCCGAGAGCCTCCAGCGTGCCGGCTTCGCGGACCAGGCGCTCGGCAACGCGATGCAGGCCGCGGCCCACTGGTTCCTCGTCCGCCCCGAGTACCTCGACGACGAGGGCAACTACGACCCGCGCCGCCATCGGGAGTCCTACCTCGCCGAGGCCGTGACCCGGCGCGATCTCGACCCGACGCCGCACTACGCGCGCGCCGCCGCCGAGGAGTCGCGCGTCAGGTCCCTCCTGCTCATCGCCGTGCTCCTCGCCACCGCGCTGCCGCTCCTCACAATGGCCGGCTTCACCGGTGGGCGGCTTCGCGTCGGCGCGACGGCGATCGGCGGCGCCATCTTCGCGGTTGGAACGGTCCTGCGGATCGTGGTGTGGCTGTGAGCAAGACCGCGGTGCCAGCGAGCGGCCTGCGCCGCGCGGCGACGAGCCTCGCGGACCTGCTCGCCGACGAGCGCTCGCGCTCCGCGATTGCGCTGACCATGGCACTCATCACCGTCCTCGCCACCGCGGTCGCGTTCCTCCAGCAGGACGCCTCGATTCGCTCCAACACCGCGAACCGCGAGGCGGAACGCATCGGTCTGGAGGCGGTGGGCTACGACGTCGGGATGATCGTCGAGTCGAGCACCGATTACGGCGTCTTCCGGCGCTGGTTCGAGGAGCTCGAGCGCCAGGCGTGGGCCAACCAGCAGGCGGAGGCGGAACGCGACACCGAGACGCGCGAACTCTACGACGCCCTAGCCGCCGTCGACGGGGAGCTCTCCGAGTGGTCGCGCGGGCAGAGCCGCCTGCTGCAACCACCGTTCTTCGACGAGGCGACGTTCGAGACGGATTTCGCGGCCTACCACGCTGAGCTGGTCGTCGGCCCGCAGATGCGGGCGAAGCAGGAGCACGACGCCCGGCTCGCCACGGGCGCGGCGTGGGGAAGCCGCGCGCTGACGTACGTGACGATCCTCACCATCCTGGCCGCCGCGCTGTTCTTCCTGGGACTGGCGACCACGCTTCGCGGGACGGCGCGGCCGATCTTCGCGTTCACCGGCGGCGCGTTCGCAATCGTCTCTCTGGCCTGGACGGTCATCTCGGCGCTGACGCCCTTCGCGGGCGTCCCGCAGACGGCGATCGACGAGGTCGTGAGCGCCTACGTCGAGATGGCGCAGTACGACTCGGTGCGCTCCGATCCGATCGAGCCCGACCGTCCGCGATACGAGGCGGCGCTGTCGCACGCCGAAGCCGCACTCGCCGCCGATCCGACCTATCCGACGGCCTACCTCGCTCGCGCCGAGGCGCGGCTCTTCTTCGCAGACCGGATGTACTTCGCCGAGGACGGCTCGACCGACGAGGCGGTCGGCCTGATGGAGCGCGCCGTCGACGACTACCACCCCTACCTCGAGGACGAGCCCGAGGACTACGCGGCGTGGTGGAACCTCGGCTGGGCACAGCTCCTCGCCGGCCATCACGCGGAGTCGATCGCCTCCACCGACCGCGCCCTCTCCTTCAATCCGGATCACTTCGCGCTGTACCACAACCGCGCACTGGCCGAGTTGCGAATGGGCGACGAGGCGGCCGCCGATGCCGACGTCGAGACCGCCCTGCGCGTCTTCGCCGACGCCGATCTCGACTCCGACGCCGCGTTCTTCGTGCAGGCCGACTTCAACATGGGCCGGCTCGTCGAGCGCTGGCCGGAGCAGGCGGAGGCGGTCGAGCGGATGCAGCGCCGCCTTCGCGAGGCGCAGGTGTCGCTCGAGGCCCTCGACGCCCCGACGCCCCAGTCGGACGCCCCAGAGGTCGAGGCGCTCCGCCTCACCGCGCTCCAGCTCTCCCCGGAAGGCGAGCTGGTGGAGGACAACGCGGTGGCCGATGGTGGCTCGATCGCGGGCGCCGGGCACGTCGGCTACCGCGTCTCGATCAGGGCACCCGGCGCCCGACTCGCGATGTCGGTCTCGGTGCGGGTATGGCGCGACGGTGTCCTCGACCCCGGCAGCAGCGTCGACATCCCGTGGGCCGCCGATCCACAGACCAGCCAGACGCTCGACATCGTTTCGCCGTACGGCCGCGCCAACTTCGACCTCGATCCGGGGCGCTACGAGCTCGAAATCTACATCGGTGGCGCGACACGCGGCTCGATAACCTGGGAGGTCGAGCGGGCGGGCTGACCTCGGTCGCCGCGTGGAGCGTCAGGCCTCAAGGGGTCGAAGCGCCCGGGAGGTCCGCGATGTCGCTCCGGAAGAGGGCGCGATCGTCTTCTTCGGCGATGGCATCGCCCGCCTCGCGCGCCATGTCCGCGTACTGGCGCGAGGCCTCGTGGACGTGGGCCACGTGGTAGGCGCGCGACATCGCCTCGTACGCGTACGCCAGGTCGAAGTCGCCGATCCCGTTCGCCTCGCACAGCTCGAGGCAGCGGCGGGCGTGATACAGCGCCGGCTCGCCTCGCGCGAGCACCGAATAGACGCGCGAGATCTGCCACTCGCCGCGCGCCAGGTTGACCGGCTCGCCGACCTCGCCCCAGTGGTGGCGCGAGGCGTGCGCGGCATGGACCATCGCGTCCTCGTCCTCGGCGGAGCGGTCCTGCTTCTCGAGCAGCGTCCAGACGTGGTTGAAGAGGTCGACCGCGAGCTGCCTGCGCTGCCGCGCATCGATCGCAGCGACGGCCTCCCCCGTCCGCTCCTCTTCAGTCATCGGTCGCCGACGAGCTCGAGCGTGCGCCGCATCTGGGACACGTGGAGGCGATCGTGTCCCGCGATCAGCCGGAAACTGAGCTCGTAGCTCTCTGGACCGCGCTCCGAGTGCATCCCGACTCGTGCGCGCTCGGGGTCCGGCGTGCGCCGCCAGAGCGCGAGGTTCGCTTCGCGCAGGGCCTCGAAGAGTCGCAACAGGTCCTCCGGCTCGTCGGCGTTGTGGCCGAGACGCTCGACCCAGCGATCCTGGTCGTAGCCGATCAGCGACGGCTCGTCGTGGGCCAGGATCCAGCGGTATCGGCCGCTGTACACCACCTCGGCGTCCACGATGTGGCCGATGAGCTCCAGAACGGACCACTCTCGGTCCGCCGGCCGCGTGCGAAGCGCGGCTGCCGCCTCCCCGACCAACCAGCGAAGCTCGGGCGGGGTTGCGGCCTGGACGACGGCCGGGTCGTCGTCGCCCAGCTCGCCGAGGAGGAGCTGTTGATAGGCCGATGGCTCGGCGACGGGGTCGATGGTCTGCGTCGTCACGGGAGTGACTCTACTGCGCCGAGCGACGGGCGCGGTACCCGCGGGCGCCCGGGCAGCCGCGCCGTCAGGAGCAGGCCGGCCGCCGCGGCGAGCGCGGCGATGAGAAATGCGCCCGCTACGCCCACCGCCTCGGGCCACCCGGCGACGGTCGCTGCCGCAACGGCCGCGCCGCCGAGGCCCGTCCCGATCGAGGTCCCGATCACCTCGCTGAGGCTGAGCGCCGCGGTCGCGCGACCCTGCTCTGCCGGATCGGCACCGCGTAGGACGAGCAACGAGATGCTGGAGTACGCCATCCCCATCCCGAGGCCGCCGATGGCCCAGGTGACGACGGCCGCGTACACCGGTATGCCGGGAACCAGGATCGCCGCCGTGAGCGCGATCCCGGCGAACACCGCTGCGAACCCCAGTTGCACCAGCCGGCGCTCGCCCCACGACGCGTTGCGTCGCGCCTGGATCCACGAACCGAGCGTCCAGGAGAGCGCGGACGCGGTCACCGCCAGCCCGGCCTGAAACGCCGTCGTGCCGCGGATCGACACCATCGCCAGCGGGAGGTAGGCGCCGGCGCTGAAGAACCCGAAGGTCAATGCGCCGCGCGCGAGCACCACGGCCGGCAGACCGGCGCGCGCGACCAGCGTTCCCGCGGGGAGCAGACCTGAGATGGCGGGGAGCCCGACGGCCACGCCGGCCACCGCCAGGATCGGGCCGTGGGTCGACAGCGGGTCGCTCAAGCCGGCGAGCAGCAGCGCCGTCGCCGCGGCGACCACGATCGCGCGACCCAAGCGCCTAACTCCCTCTCGCGCCGCAGCCTGGCGAGCGGCGTCGAGCCGCTCGCCCTGCCGGCGGATCGCCCACATCGTCAACCCCCCTGCTGCAGCAATGATCGGGAGGAGGCCCAGGAAGACGATCCGCCAGCTCAGGTGATCGCCGATCGTGCCGGCCACCGCGGGGCCGACGAGTGCGGGGACGACCCACGCACTCGACAGGATGGCGAACATCTTGGGCCGCGCCGCGTCGGGGTAGCCGCGCGCGATAATCACGTAGGCCACCGGCGTGAGGACGCCGCCGCCGACGCCCTGGATCGCTCTCCCCGCCACCAGCATCGGCATTGACAACGCGAGGCCGCCGACGGCCAGGCCGAGGGCGAAGACCGTGACGCCGGTCACGAACGGCAGGCGCACGCCGTATCGGTCGACGGCGACACCGGCGCCCACGATGCCGAGCATGCTGGCCAGGAAGAACGCCGTGAACGCCCAGCCGTAAAGCGCCAACGTCCCCAGCTCGCGTCCCGCGAGGGGCATCACGGTCGCCACGGCGAGCGCCTCGAAGGCGATGAGCGTCACCGTGGAGACCAACCCCACGGTGAGGGGCCGGCGCTCGGGCGTCCAGAGCCCGTGCTCGTCCGCGGGCTCTGGCTCAGCCGCGGCCGGCATCGTCGTCAGTCGGAACCGCATCGGGTCCGGCAGGCCCGATGCGCGCGATCCCGGCGTCGCGCACGCGCGATGCGGCCTCCGCGGCGTCTTCCTCGACCGCCGCGGCACCCTCGCCCTCGGGCTCCGGGATGTCGCGGATGGAGCGAACAGGCGTGAACAGCACCGGCGGGATGGCGAGGAGCGAGCCGATGGCTGCGACCCAGATCGCGGGCACGAGCCCGAACACCGTTGCAAGCGCTCCTCCCAGCAGCGAGCCGATGGGGATGGTGCCCCACACGATGAAGCGCATCGTGGCATTCATCCGCCCCTGCATGCGCTGCGGCGTGATCGCCTGCCGGAAGCTGACCTGTGTGACGTTGTAGATCACGGACCCGAATCCGCCCAGCAGCCCGGAGGCGACGAAGAACGGCACGAAGGTCTCTTTCGGCGCGATGGCGATCAGCAGCAGCGACGGCGCGAACACGATCGTCGACCACACGATCGCGGGACCGGTGCCGATCCAGCGCGGCACGCGCGACGACAAAAGGGCGGAGACCAGGACGCCGATGTTGCCGAGCGAGAACGCGAACCCCACCGTCGCCGGGGTGAGCCCGACCTCCCGGTACGCGTAGATCAGGATCACCGCGAAGCCGAGGTTGGTGAACAGGTTCGAAGTCGCCGTGCATGCCGCGATCCAGCGCAGGTAGCGGTGGCCGAGCACGTAGCGCAGGCCCTCGGCGACGTCCTGGCGCATGCTCGCGCGCTTCTCGCCGTGCTCGTCCAAGTGGCGGCTCACGGGCGGCTCCTGCTTGCGGATGGAGAACACGAAGAGCGCCGAGCCCAGGAAGCTCGCCGCATCGGCCAGGATCGCGAACGGCGCCGTGATGAAGCCGATGATCACGCCGGCCGCCCCGGGACCCGCGATCTGCACGCTCGACCGGCTGACCTCCAACTTCGAGTTGCCTTCGACGAGCTGGTCGCGGTCGACGAGCGCCGGGAGATACGACTGGTACGCGACGTCGAAGAAGACGGTCAGGCATCCGACCACGAAGCCGACGACATAGAGCTGCCAGATGGTGAGGACGCCGAAGAGGAAGGCCAGCGGGATCGTCGCCAGCGCGACCGCGCGGCCGATGTCGCCGATGATCAGGATCGGCCGCCGCCGAAGGCGGTCGACCCACGCACCGGCGGGCAGGGTCAGGAGGATGAACGGCAGGAACTGGATCGTCCCGAGCAGACCGAACTCGAATGGGGTCGCCTCAAGGGTGAGGATCGCGACCGTCGGGAGGGCGAGCTGGGTGATCTCGTCGCCGACCGAGCTGACCGTCGCGGCCGACCACAGCTTCATGAAGTCGAGGTGGCGCCACAGCGTGCGACGCGGTCGCTGCGCGCTCGTGGCCGTCGCGGTCGCGGTCATTCGGCTGCCTCTCGAGGTTGCCAGTCGGTCGCGTAGATCGCCGCCGCGAAACCGTAGGTCTTACCGCGCCGGCCACCGCCCTCGGCGAACTCCTCGGCAAGCTGCTCGACGAGCTGTCCGAATCGGCGCGCCCGCGCGGCCGGCATCCGTGCGCGCACGATGAACGACATCGACGCGTCCTCCGGCCCGGTCGACTCGCGCGCCTCCTCGATGGCGTGTCGCAGCGGGAACATGTGGAGCGAAGCGTCGGGCCGCTCGGCCGCGGACAGCTTCTCCTCGTCACCGAGACGGAACAAGGGAGCGACGCGGGCGTACCGGCGTTCGGTGACGGCTCGCACCCGCCGCTCGGCGACGACGCGGATGAGGCCGGCGTCCTCGAGCACGCCGATGTGGTGACTGATCGTCCCCTTCGGGATGTCAAACATTGTCGACAGTTCAGAGACAGTCGACGGGCCCTGCGACAGCCGTCCCAGGATGCGCATCCGTGTCCCGTCCCCGATGGCTTTGAACTGGTCGGGCCGCGTGAGCTCGAGGCTTTTTACCACGGTCGGCGATTGTCGAATATTCGGCGAATGCCGTCAAGACCGATCACCGAATGCGAGCCGCGCACCGGAAGTTCGTACCAGATGACGGTCGCGACGGACGGTACTGTAACGGCAAGGACCACACGAATATCTGCCGCGCGAAGGGGAAACGCATGCATCGAACTCAGAGCCTTCTGATTGCGATCGGCTCCGTCGCGATCACTGCCACGGTCGTGCTCGGCGCCGACCCTGAGGCCGATGCGGCCAATAGCGGATTCACCACCGCCGCCGACCACGCGGGCTTCACGGTTCCGGTCGCGAACGGCTTCCTCGAGCAGGCCGACACGACGCGGGTCGTGGACGAGAACGACGCGGAGGACGACGACCTCGACGAGAACGAGACCGAAGATCTCGAAGAACCGGCCGAGCATCCTGATAACCACGGCGCTGACATGTCGATCGCGGTGCGGAGCGAGACGCCCGGCGAGTTCGCGAACCATGGCGAGTACGTCTCGTCGATCGCGCGCGAGAACCACGGCCAGGAGCAGACCGCTGCGCACGCAACCCCCGGCCGAAACGGCGACTGACGAGGAGTCAGAGGAGTTGCGGCCCGCGACAGCTGATCCCGAAGTCGCGGCTGCGTCAGCCCGCGACTTTTGTTTACCCGATACGGGGCCGCGCGACCCGGCTCGCCGGACAGAGGTCGGAGACGGAGCAGATGGCGCAGCGCGGCGCGCGCGCGATGCAGATCCGGCGGCCGTGCCAGATCATCAGGTGCGGAAAGCGCGGCCAGTCGTCGCGGGGCACGATCGCTCGCAGGTCGCGCTCGATCTTGAGTGGATGCTCGCGACGCGTCAGCCCGAGCCGCTGCGAGAGCCGTCTGACGTGGGTATCGACCACGATCCCCTGCGTCGCGCCGCGCTCGGAGGCGACGACGTTCGCCGTCTTGCGGCCGACGCCCTGGATCCGCACGAGATCCTCGAGTCGCACGGGTACGACGCCGTGGAACTCCTCCACCAGCGTCTCCATCGCGGCGCGCAGGTTGCGCGTCTTCATTCGGAAGGTGCCGGTCGGCCGCAGGTCGGCTTCCAGCTCCTCGACCGGAACGACGAGGTAGTCCTCTGGAGAGCGATATTTCGCGAACAGGCGCTCGGTCACGCGGTTTACGGTCACGTCCGTGGTCTGCGCCGACAGCATCACCGCGATCAGCAGCTCGAGGTCGTTCGAGAAGCGCAGCGCGATGGCCGCGTTCGGGTGCTGGCCCGCGAGCCGCTCGATGATGGGGCCGATGCGAGCGCGCCTTGGGCCGACGCGGCGGCGCGCCTCACGGACGTAGCTGCGTATGGGGCGCGCTCTGGGGACCAGCCGTTCCATCACGACCGCTGATGATCGTCGACGCGCGCTAGCCGCGCGGACCGGTGCGGCGACGTGCGCCGGCATGTCGGCGTTTTGCGCACGGCTCGAGCGACGCGCACTATCCGCATCATGCTCGAGTCGAAGCCGAACATCGGCGTCGTGATCCGCGATGTCCGGCCCGACGAGTTCGATGCGGTCGGCGAGCTCAGCGTCCGCGCGTTCCGCGAGATCTTCGACGACCTGGACGAGTACGAGGCCGTGCTGCGCGACGTCGCCGATCGTGCGCGCCAGGTCGAGGTGCTCGTCGCCGAGGTCGACCGCCGCCCCGTCGGAACGGTGACGTACGTTCCGCGCCCCGGACCGTACGCCGAAGGTGACGAGACCGATGCGGGCTGGGTCCGCATCCTTGCCGTGTCGCCCGACTATCAACGGCGCGGGATCGCCGCGGCGCTCGTCGCCGAATGCGTGGCGCGCGCGAGGCGGGATGGACGGAGGCGGTTGCTGCTGCACACCACGGCGCCGATGCAGACCGCGCAGCGGCTGTACGAGCGCCTCGGCTTCAGCCGCCTCACCGAGCTTGACTGGGAGGCTGAGCCCGGGTTCTGGTTGTATGGGTACGCGTACGGGATCGATTGAGCGAGGAGGTTGCCGTGCCGCAGGCGAATGCGATCATCGTCCGCATCCGATCCGACAAGGCCGACGAATTCGAGCGGCTGTTCGCCGAGGAGGAACTCGCCATCTGGGACGACCTCCAGTCGCAGGGCAAGCTGCTCAAGGCGTCCATGACCCGCGTCGCGTACGGCTCGGAGGAGCAGGAGGGCGTGCAGGACTACGTGATCTACGCGGAGTTTCCGGGCATGGCCGAGCACACCGCGCATGACGACGATCCCCGCTTCAAGGCGTTCCTGCGCAAGGCGAGAGCGTTCCAGCCGCGATCGCCCTGGGTGTGG
>JBHENJ010000025.1:0-5733 GCA_046262115.1 Candidatus Limnocylindria bacterium
TTTCCCCGTCGCGCGCAGGCGATCGGCCGCTCGGTAGCGGCCTCACGGGCCAACCTGAGGCTAGACAAAGGTGTAGGTCCAGCCTGTCTTCGAGTTAATGCGCAGAGACCGCTGCTTGTCGCGCAAAGCAGGTGGGCACGACGGCCCGACAGTGCTCGCAGGCCACTGGGTCGGGGACTCCTAGTCGTCTTCATCACGGCGGGCGGTCACGTTGGGGATCCACTAGGGGAAATTCCCAATAGGCAGGAGCCCCCTCGAGACGGACACTGCTCGCATACTCCGAAAGCACAGGAGACGAGCAATGAACGACACGACGGAAACCCATCAGCCTCCACCGGAGCCCCGGCGCTTGACCCGCTCACGCGACCGGATCATCGGCGGCGTCGGCGGCGGCCTCGGCCGCTACTTCGACATCGATCCGATCATCTTCAGGATCGGTCTCGTCGCGCTCACGTTCGTGGGCGGCACCGGCATCTGCATCTACATCGCGGCGCTCCTCTTCGTTCCGGCGGAGGGGAGCGAGAAGCCTCCGGTCGGCGTCCGGTTCTTCCGCGGCGATCGTGGCGTCCTCAGGCGCGTCGGGCTGATCTTCGCGGTGCTCGTAGGGACCCTCATGCTGGCGATCGGCAGTACGTGGGCCGCCGGCATGGGCTCGGACGCGGTCGTGGCGGGCCTCGTCATCGTCGTCGGGCTCGCGCTCGTCGCTGCGGCCTTCCGCGGCGGCGCGCGTTGGCTGATCCTGCCGGCGCTTGCGGTCGCGCTCCCCGCGGGCGTCGTCGCCGCCGCCGACGTGGACCTCCACGGCGGCGTCGGTGAGCGCAGCCACCGGCCGCAGACCGTCGCCGAGGTGCAGGACTCCTACCGCGTAGGCGTCGGTCACCTCGAGGTGGACCTCCGCGATGTGCCGTTCGAGGTGGGCGATCACGAGATCGAGGTGAGGGCGGGGATCGGCGCGGTCGACCTGATCGTCCCCGAGGGCGTGTGCGTGGCGACGACGGCGCGGATCGGCGCCGGCTACGTGGGCGCGCTCGACCGCGACAGCGAGGGCGTCGACGTCGACTGGACGAACCAGCCGGCCGCTCCGCCGCGGGTTCCGCGCCTCGTCGTCGACGGCGACGTCGGCCTCGGCGCCCTGTTCATCTCGGACCGTCCCGTCCGCTACGACGACGACGGCGACGAGCGAGCCGTGAGCGGCACGAACGCCGCCTGCCGCACGGAGACAGCAGCGCGGTGAGCGCGCGCCCGCGCGACACCGTATCCCTCGTCGCCGGTCTGGCGATCGCGGGACTGGGCGTCCTGCTCTTGCTCGATGCCCTCGAGGCGATCGACCTGAGCTTCGCCTACCTCGCCCCTGCGGTCACGGCGACCGCGGGGGCGATCCTGCTCGTGCACGGGCTGGGTCGCTCGCGTGAGCGCTGACGCCCCGCGACAGGGTGGGATCATCGGCGCCATGGCCGTTCCTGCCGACATCGGCCCACGGGAAGAAGACGTGAGGCGCATCCGGCGCGATCCGGACGCCGGGATGATCGCGGGCGTCTGCGCCGCGATCGCCGGCCGCGCCGGAATCGACCCGATCATCATCCGGCTCGCGTTCGTGGCCGCCGCGCTTTTCAGCGGGGCGGGGCTGATTGCGTACGCCTTGGCATGGATCTTCATTCCCGCCCGTCAGGGCGGCACGGTCGCAGCGCGGCTCCGGCCCGCGCGCGGGAACATCGAGGCGGTTCTCGGGATCGGCCTCCTGGTCCTGAGCGCCGCGCTGCTATTGCGCGCCGTCGGCTGGTGGGTGAGCGACGCGGTCGTGTGGCCGGCCATCGCCGCCGCGATCGGGGGCGCTCTCATCTGGCGCCAGTTCGTCGGTCCGGCGGGTGCCGCAGCCGCGGAGGCGGCGCCGGGGCCGGTGCAGGCGGAGCCACGGGTTGAGCCCCTCCCGGGCGCGCGGCGGCTGAGCGTCGCCGGGGTCGGTGTCGCGCTTGTCCTCGGCGCCGCGCTCGTGTTCCTGTGGGCGAACGGCGCGCTCGACGCGGCTGGGGACGCGGTGCTCGCCACAGTCGTGGTCGTCGTCGCGCTCGGGCTGATCCTCGCGCCGGTCTGGTGGCGCCTCGGGCGCAACCTCGCGGCGGAGCGTGCGGAGCGGATCCGCTCGCAGGAGCGCGCCGAACTCGGGGCCCACCTCCACGACTCGGTGCTCCAGACGCTCGCGCTGATGCAGCGGCGCGCGGACGACCCGCGCGAGGTGGCCGCACTCGCGCGGCGGCAGGAGCGCGAGCTGCGCGGGTGGCTGCTCGACCGCCCCCCAGCGCGGGCGCGTGAGAGCCTGGCAGGCGCGCTCGAGGCCGCGGCCGCGAGGGTAGAGGAGAGTCACGGTGGCGGGATCGAAGTCGTCACCGTGGGCGACTGCGCCCTCGACAACCGCGCCGAGGCCCTGCTCGCCGCCGCGGGCGAGGCGATCCTGAACGCCGCGAAGTTTGCGGGCGACGCCGGGCCGATCGACGTCTTCGCCGAGGTCACGCCGCGGCGGATCGGAGTCTTCGTCCGCGACCGCGGCCCCGGCTTCGACCCTGGCTCGCTGCCGGACGACCGCCGCGGCGTACGCGAGTCGATCATCGGCCGGATGGAGCGCCACGGCGGCCGCACCGAGATACGCACGGGCGCCGACGGCGGCACCGAAGTCGAACTATCGCTTGAGCGGGGAGCGTCGTGAGTCCGCCGCCTCCGCGCGTCGTGATCGTCGACGACCACGAACTCTTCCGCTCGGGAGTGCGAAGCGAGCTCGCCCGCCACGTCGACGTGGTCGGCGAGGCCGCGAACGTGGAGGAGGCGGTTGCGTGCATCGACGACCTCCGCCCGGACGTAGTGCTGATCGACGTGCACATGCCGGACGGCGGCGGGCTCGAGGTGATCCGGCGCGCCCCCCGCGAGCAGGACGGCGTGCGTTTCCTGGCGCTGTCGGTGAGTGACGCGGCCGAGGACGTCATCGCGATGATCCGCGCCGGCGCGCGCGGCTACGTGACGAAAACGATCTCGGGCCCCGACCTCGCCGCCGCCGTCGAGCGGGTCCGCGACGGCGACGCCGTCTTCTCTCCCCGGCTCGCGGGGTTCGTGCTCGACGCGTTCGCCGGCGAGCCGCCTCCCCCGGGGGCGGACGCGGAGCTCGACCAGCTCACCGCACGCGAGCGGGAGGTGCTCCAGCACATCGCCCGCGGCTACATGTACAAGGAGATCGCGCAGCGGCTCGGCATCTCGGCAAAGACAGTCGAAGCGCACGTGTCGGCCGTGCTCCGCAAGCTGCAGCTGTCGAGCCGCCACGAGCTCAGCCGCTGGGCGATGGAGCGCCGTCTGGTGGACCCGGAGTAGCCGCCGGCCGCGATCGGGCGCGCACGCTACGGACCGTAGCCGCAATTCCGGGCCTCAGTTTGCGAGGCCGAAAAGTACCCCGAGAGGACGTGAATGACTCCCAAAACAACATATCTGGACTCGACGAAAGGACGGATCACATGCCCAAGCGGAACGCAATGACCACCCTCACGGAGTGGGTTCTGGGCCACAAGAAGCTGGTCGTAGGCCTCTGGCTGGTGCTCGCCCTGGCGGGCGTGGCCGCTACGGGACCCGCAGACAGGTCGTTCGAGCAGCAGTTCAACCTCCCCGGTGAGGAGGCGTTCGAGGCCAACAGCCAGATCGTCGAGACCTACGGCAACGGCGGCAACGCCGCTCCGCTCGTGCCCGTGGTGTCCCTCCCGGAGGACAAGACGGTCAACTCCCCCGGCGTCCGAAAGGAGCTCGCCGCCGCGCTCGACAAGATCGAGGGCGCCGTCCCGGGCTCGCGCGTGGCGTCCTACGCGTCGACCGGTGACCGGATGTTCGTCTCCGACGACGGCCGCACGACTTTCGCGCTGGCCTACATCCCGGGCAAGGGCGGGATCGATCCCGGCCAGGTAGAGGCGCGTGCGGCGCAGGAAGCTGTCGAAGGCGTGACGGTCGGCGGGGCGCCGGTCCAGGTCACTGGACTCAACGCTCTGCGTGCAGGCACCGCCGACGGCGGCGAAGGGGAGGGCGCGAGTCTCGCCATCGAAGCGGCGATCGCCGGTCTCGGCGCGCTGATCGTCCTTGCATTCGTGTTCGGGTCGTGGATGGCGATCGTCCCGCTGCTGATGGCGCTCGTGGCGATCCCGACGACGTTCCTGGCGGTGTGGCCATTGGCGAGCGCGACCGATGTGTCGGTCATCGTCAAGGTCCTGATCGCCTTGGTCGGTCTGGCTATCGCGATCGACTACGCGCTGCTGGTCGTCGTCCGCTGGCGTGAGGAGCGCCAGCGTGGCGCAAGCCACGACGGCGCGGTCGTCGCCGCCATGGAGCACGCCGGCAAGGCCGTCGTGCTCAGTGGCACCACCGTTGCGATCTCGCTGCTCGCGCTCGTGGTGCTGCCGGTGCCGTTCCTGCGCAGCATCGGCATCGCCGGCATGCTGATCCCGCTTGTCAGCGTCGCTG
Organism: Candidatus Limnocylindria bacterium; assembly: GCA_046262115.1. GTDB lineage: Bacteria > Chloroflexota > Limnocylindria > QHBO01 > QHBO01 > JBHENJ01. The sequence continues at coordinate 4,486 of JBHENJ010000025.1, forward strand.
TGGCGATCATGCTGCTACCGGTCGTGCTCGCGACGGTCGCGCCGCGACTCGACCGCCGCCACGCTCGCCGCGAGGACCGGGCCAGCCGTGGCTGGTCGGCCTGGGCGCGGTTCGTGGTCCGGCATCGCTGGAGTGCCGCCCTCCTGTCGACCGCGCTGCTCGGCGGCCTGGTCGTCGCCGCTTCCACGATCCAGCTGGGCAACCCGCAGGCCGAGTCGCTCGCGCAGGCCGGGTCGGCACGCACTGCGCTCGACCAGCTGAAGGAATCCGGCGTTGGAACGGGCCCCCTGTCGCCGTTCGACACGCTGGTCCGCTCCGGCGATCCGGCACCGGTCGAGGCAACTCTCGACGGAGTCGACGGCGTCCGGGGTGCCGTAGCTCCCGCCGAGTGGCGGCGAGACGGGATGTCGCTGATCTCGGTCGTCCCGACCGCTGACGGAAACTCGCCGGCGGGACGCGCGACCCTGGACCGGATCCGTGAAGCGACGCGCGGGGACGCCGTGACCGGTGGTGAAGCGGCACAGAGCGCCGACTTCCTCGACTCGGTCTACGGCAACTTCCCGCTCGTCATCGCTCTGATCGCGGGTCTGACGTTCCTGTTGCTGGCCCGGGCGTTCCGCTCGGTGATCATCCCGCTCAAGGCGGTCCTGCTGAACCTGCTGTCCGTCGGTGCCGCCTGGGGCCTGATGGTGCTCGTCTGGCAGCACGGCTTCGGCTCGGAGGCGATCTGGGGCATCGAGGCCACCAACTCGATCAACGTCGAGATGCCGATCGTCATCTTCGCGTTCCTGTTCGGGATCTCGATGGACTACCAGGTGTTCATCCTCAGCCGCATGCGCGAGGCGTTCGACCGGACGGGCTCGACGGAGACCGCGGTCGTAGAGGGCATCGGCCGCACCGGCCGCCTCGTCACAAGCGCCGCGCTGATTCTCGGCCTCGCGTTCGTCGCGATGAGCGCCGGGCCCGGCACCGAGGTCAAGATGTTCGCCACCGCGCTCGGCGGCGGGATTCTGCTGGACGCCACGCTCATCCGCGGCGTTCTGGCCCCCGCGCTCGTCGCGCTACTGGGCCGCTGGAACTGGTGGTTCCCGCAGCGCGCCGCACGAGTCCTGCGGCTCGCCCCCAAGCCTGCGCCGGCATCGGCGTAGTCCAAGCAGACCGTCGGGGCGCGCGTCTCGAGGCGCGCGCCCCGTCGTGTCGCTCCAGTGGGGGTCGCTGCCGAACATGCCCGACTACTGCTCCCGCGTG
>JBHENJ010000026.1:0-45509 GCA_046262115.1 Candidatus Limnocylindria bacterium
CGGCGGTCAGGAGCGCTCCGACATCGGCCGGATGACGCGGAGTCACGGCGCGCGATCAGCGAGCGGCATCTGGACAGATCTCCCGAAACGGGCAGTACCCGCACTGACTCGGTCCGGGCGTCGCGCCGAACTCGCCCGCACGGATGCCGTCGGCGGCCGCGAGGACGCGGTCGCGGGCGCGCTCCAGGCGCCGCTCGTCGGCGCTCGAGCGGCCGACGATGCCGGACTCGAGGAAGTGGAGGGCGAGCTCGTCCGGTGCACGACCGTTCGCCGCCTCGTACGCGAGTGCGTAGATCGCGAGCTGGAGCGATTCCCGCGCGCGTCGATTGGCCGTCATCGGATCCCGGACGTCACTCGACTTGTAGTCGGTGATCGTGACGCGCCCGTCGGCGTCGCGATCGACACGGTCGTATCGGCCACGCATCCGGTCACGGCCCAGGAAGAACGCAAACTCCTGCTCCACCGTCGCCGGGCGTGCCGGGTCGAGCTGCTGTTCGCGCCAGAAGCGCGCGAGGACATCGCGGCCCGCCGCGAGGCGGGCGTCCTCGTGTGCGCGCGTCAGGAACCCCACCGACTCCCAGTTGTCCTCGAAGCGCGAGATCAGCTCGACCAGCGGCATCTCCTCGCCGGCGATCTGCCGGCGGTGATACGCCTGCACCGCGGCGTGCAGCGCCTTCCCGTACACGAGCGCGTGACTCGGCGGCGTCGGGATCCGCAGGACGTGCCCGTAGCGGTACCGCGCGGGGCAGTCGAGGTAGTCGTTGACCTGGTGGTAGCTGAGTGTCAGCGCGCGCTCCCCGAAGCGGGCCGGGCGAGTCGGAGCGACCGGCCTCGACGCTGGGCGCTCGTGGCGCGAGAGACGTTCGAGAAGGCTCGGCGCGAGCGAGGTCACGGGCGTGGTCGGCGCCAGGTCGAGCGCCTCCGTCACGAACTGGCTCATCCGACGCGCTCGCCGGCCGCCGTAGTCGCGCGCCCACGAGAAGACGAGCTCCTCGCGCGCCCGCGTCATGCCGACATAGAACAGGCGCCTCTCCTCGGCAAGGCGGTGCTCGGCCGCAGGCGCGCTGCTCCGCTGCAGCTCTTCGGGAAGCTCGAGCAGCTCGCCGCGCTCGCGGCTCGGGAATCGGTCGTCGACCAGGCCGACCATGTGGACGACGGGGAACTCGAGGCCCTTCGCCTTGTGGTAGGTCAGGACATGGACCGCCTCACCGTGGTCGAGATCGGGATCGGCTGTCGACGGATCGTCCCCGACCTCGATCAGCGTGTCCAGGTGCGACACGAAGAACGGGACGCGATCCTCCCGCAGCAACCCGGCCTGGCGTCGCACGATGGCGAAGAAACGGGCGACGTTCTGCAGCCGTTCGTCGCTCGTCTGGCGCGCCTCTGTGGCGAGCCGCGCAAGCCAGCCGGATGCGGTGATGAAGTGATACAGGACCTCGCCGGCACCGCGCTCCGAGCTCATCGCACGATGCTGGTCGAGCGATCGCAGGACGCGCTCGGCGACCTCGATGGCTCGCAGCCCGAGGGGAGACGTGGACGGATCGCTCACTGCCTGACGCAGCGCCGCGGCGAGGCTGATCCGGCGTCGTGACGCCGCGTTCAGGGAGATCGTGACGTCGGCCGCGCCGAGCCCGAAGACCTCCGACGTCGCGAGGTCGTAGAGGCTGACCGAATTATCCGGGTCGTTGACCGCGCGCAGGAAGCTGATGAGGACGCGGACCTCGGGCTGCTGGTACAGGCCCGCCGTGCCGCTGAAACGCCACGGGAGCCGGGCCATGTTCAGCGCGGTCAGAAACGGGTCGGCGTCACGATTGGTTCGGACGAGGATCGCGTGGTCTCCGGGCCTCCGCCCACCGCGAACGCCCGCCGCGATTCGATCCGCCACGGCATCGGCCTCGTCCGATCCGCTCTCGAGCGACAGCATCTCGATGCCCCCTCCCGCGGCCACGCTCCGGAATGCGGCGCGCGCGCGGAGGCGCTTGTCGAGTCGCTCCTTGACCTCGAGCCTTTCGGGATCGTTGTGGCGGATGAGCCGATAGGCGGCGTCCAGGATGTCCTGGCGACTCCGGTAGTTGTCGACCAGCACGGTGCGCCTCGCACCGCGGTAGCTCCGGCGGAATCCCATGATGTTCGCGAGCGCCGCGCCCCGAAAGCGGTAGATCGCCTGGTCGTCGTCGCCCACGACCGTGACGTTGGCGTCACCGGTCCCCGCCAGCAGCCGGATGAGCTCGAACTGGGCGTGGTTCGTGTCCTGGAACTCGTCGACGAGGACGTAACGGTAGCGCGCCCGTTCCGCGGCCAGGATGGCCGGGTGATCCCGCAGCAGACGCAGCGCCAGCCAGACCTGGTCGCCGAAGTCGAGGCGGTCGCCCGCACGCATCAACGCGTCGTACGCGACATACGTCCGCGCCAGCTCCAGCTGCTGCGCCGCGCGCTCGCGAAGCCCCACGTCCTCGGGCGCGGCCGCCGCCAGCCGCTCGAGGCATTTCGCGGCGGCGAGGTACCCGTCGGGGCCGACGTCCTCGTCCTTGGCGCGACTGATCAGCGTCGCGAGCGCCTCGAGGAAGCGGGTCGGATTCCCGAGTGGCCGGTATCGCTCGAGCGGAAGCTCCCAGAGGTGTTCGCGCAGGAAGATCAGCTGCTCGGGGCGCGTGAGGACCGTGAATCGGTCCGATAGGCCTGCGGCGAGAGCGTGCTCGCGGAGAAGGCGATCGCCGAACGCATGGAAGGTGCTGATTGCCGCGTCGTTGTAGCCGTATGGCACGAGCTCGTCCACCCGAGCCTGCATCTCCAGCGCGGCGCGTTCCGTGAACGTCAGGGCCAGTACCTGCGACGGCTCCGCACGCTTCTCCGCGATGAGCCACGCGATCCGGCGCGTGATGACGGTGGTCTTCCCCGTCCCGGCGCCGGCGACGATGAGGAGCGGGCCGTCACCGTGGATGACGGCGCGTCGCTGGCGCGCCGTGAGGTCGCCCAACAGCGGCGGCTGGACCCGCAGGCGTCGCCGGGTCGGGACCCGCGCGGCGGGGAGCGGTGCCAGGTGTTCGAAGATCGGGAGCTGGCCCGCGACCGGAAGCGCAGCTGGCACGTCGTCGATGGTAGCGGAGGAGAGTGGCACGCCGTTCTTATCCGCTGCTTACGCGACACCTAGCATGTCGTGTGCGTCGGACCCCTCAGGTGAGGATGCGGGCCTCGCCATCGCGGCGCGTAACGCCGATGCGGTCGAAGTACTCGAGGATCGCGATCGCGTGGCGCCGTCCGGCGCCGATCGCGTCGCGGTACTCCGCCGCGGTGACGCCGCCGCGCACCTCGATCATCTCCACGAGTCGCGTGCGAAGTGTCTCGATCAGATCGGATGGGAGGTCGATCGCACGATCTATCGCGACGATCTCGCCGGTGCGGCGCAGGTGGTCGATCACCGAGTCGGGCAGGCCGAGGACACGTGCGACCCGCTGGGTGGGCGGCACGGATGGCGCCACGGCGCGAAGGCGGCGAATCAACTCATCGGCGCGCGAGCGCATCTCGGGTCCGAGCGCACGGGAGCCCGGCAGCGATACCCGCCGGCCGTCGCGGTCGAACTCCCCGCGCGTGGCGAGGCGCTCGATTGCCGCGCGCAGGTCGTTGGCCTGGGGCTCCGCGCGCCCTCCGCCGCGATGCGAAGGCGGGCGCCGGTCGGCAGGTTGCGCGAGTGCCGCGGCGACCACGGTGTCGACGCGGAACGCGTCGGTGAGCGGCTGCTCTCTATGGAGCGCGGCGAGTGCACGCATCACGCGGCGCTCGACGGCGCGGTCCGCCGCTTCGCTTTCACTCGGCGCTACTGGGCGCTCAGCCACCGCGCGGAACCAGTCGCAGGTGATGTGCCCTGCCCCCACCGTCCAGCGCGCCGCGCGTGACGTGCGTCTCGCCGCGCCGGAATTCCGAGATGCGATCGTCGTAGTGAGGCGAGAGCGGATCGGCCGATTGGCCGGGATGTGTCCCGAAGCGCGGCGCCTCGGCATCGGCGAGGTCGACCAGGAACCGGCTCACCGGAGCCAGCACGGTCGCGTACGGATCCGCCAGACGGAACTCGGCGGCGTTCACGGTCATCGCGTCGCCCGGCGCCGGATACGGTCCGCGATTGAGGAGCCACCCCAGCAGCCTCGACCGGGCAGCCGGATGCGACCACGTGATGCCGTGCAGGCTCCCCCAGCCCCATCCGCTCTCGTCGCGGCCGAGCCGGTCTACGAGCTCGGACAGCGCGTCGCGGAACGACGCGCGCGCCAGAATCTCCGACGAGGACTCGGTCAACCAGGCGCGGTGGTCGGCCGCGTCCGCCAGCGACCACGGCGCACCGCCCGGGTTGAGCCGCGGGATGTCGAGCGCGAGCGCGGCAGCGGCCGGGTCGAGGCGGTCCTCGAGCAGCGACGCCAACCAGCGCCGATACCACGCCTCCCAGATCGACGCCGCGACCGAGTCGACGCTGAGGCTCGCGTTCCAATCCTCGAGGTGCCGCCGAGCGCTCTCCTCCGTCGGAGACAACGTCTCGCGGTCGAGCCGCGCGAGCATCGCGGGGAGCAGCTCGAGCGCGTGCAGCGAGACGGTGTCCCGCTGGATCTGCGCCATCTCGTCGAGGCCCACGGGGCGCCCTCGGTCGACGAAGGCGGCGAGCAGCCCGCCGATCCTGCGCGCGCGGTACGCGGGCTCGGGGAGCCAGGTGATGTCGCGAAGCTCCTCCGCGCCCATCGGCCGGTCGTTCGCGCTCGCCAGCCAGCCGCGCGTGGGGTCGAGCTCGCGCGGGTTGTCGGCCGATGGGTGCCAGCCAAGCCAGCCGGTGCCGGCGTCGGTGCCGTCCAGCGGCAGCAGGCCGGACCGTGCCCGTATCGGGATCGCTCCCGCCACACGCAGCCCGATGTGACCGTCGGCGTCCGCGTAGCCGAACGAGATCGCGGGCACCGTCCATGTGTCGCAGGCGGCGTTGAAGTCCTCCCAGGTCGCGCTGCGGATGATCCCGAGCAGTGCGGTCATGGGCGGTCCGACCTCGGAACCGGCCCATCGGACGGCGAATGCGCGCCGACCCGCCGCCGCGATTGCCGGAACCAGGTCGGAGATCAGCGGTCCGTGGCGCGACGACCGAACGCTGACCCTGCGCGTCGCGCCTCCGCGGACCGCGATCTCCTCGACGGACTCGCGCACGGGCTCCCATCGGCCGTCGTGGCGCGTCGACAGACCGTCCTCTGAGAGCTCCTCCAGATAGACGTCGCTGACCGCCACGCCCGTGTTGGTGGCGCCCCAAGCAATCGTGCCGTTGGTTCCCCCCAGCGCGAGCGGCGCGCCCGGGATGAAGACACCGCTCATGCGCGCGTCGCCGCCATCGACCCGGGCCTCGTAGAGCCGTGTCGTGTACTCCAGCCCGAGATGGATGTCGTTGGCGAGCAGCGGACGGCCAGAGCGCGTGTGCCGTCCCGAGACCGCCCAGACGTTGCTCCCTCGACTTCCGCCGCCGCCGAGTGCGCGGCGGTATTCGTCGTCGAGCGATGCGAGGTCGGCGATCTCGCGGGGGGCCGGCGTCGGGCGCTCGGCGTCGCCCGGCGGCCCAGTGAATCGATCCGCCGCCTCCCGGCCGAGCCGATCCGAGATGCGCCACGTCAGCAGGGAGACCTCGAGCGACGACGAGAGCAGCCAGCCCAGCGCCTTGGCGATCGCCAGCGTGTCGAGCATGCTCCAGGGCTCGGGCCGGTACCGCAAGAGCGCGAACTCGAAGGCTCGCCCGCGACCGATGCTGCGGTCGATCACGGCGTTGACCCCGGTCACGAAACCATCGAGCAGGTCGCGCTCCTCGTCCGTCAGGGCGTCGATCTCGCGTTCAGCGCTGCGACGAAACCCGATCGTCCGCGCATAGACGTCGAGCTTGACCGCATCGGCCCCCGCCACCTCGGCCACCCGGCCGGACGCGGCGCGTCGCAGGAGATCCATCTGCCACAGGCGGTCCTGGGCCATCGCGACGCCGAGTCCCAGCGATGCGTCACGCAGCGAAGACGCATGGACGTGCGGCGTTCCGAGGTGGTCTCGCCGGATCGAGATGCCTGCGCGGGTCCCTCCGATCGCGACCTCTCCGTCGAGGAGCGGCGCGGACCGGACCAGGCTCAACCACGCCGCCCCCACCGCCCCGGCGGCCAGCATGCCGAAGAGCAGGATCGCGGCTCCGACCACACTCACGGCGGCCAACGGCGCCGACGCGGCGAGCCCGGCACCGGCGACGGCCACGGCACCCGCCGCAGCGAGGAGCGCGGCGAGCCGGCCGCGCGTGGTCAACGGCACGTCAGGGCGCGGTTTCGGCTGCTCGAGCGTTGCCGATGTCAGGAACGACCGCTCGAAGGGTCCTCGTCGGCAGGGTGTTCGATGATCGCGAGGATCCGGGATGCCATGAAGCGCCCGGTGCGAACCGGGATGCCGGAGCGTGTCACCTCGGACACCTCGACGACGCCGCGCACGTTCGCGATCTCGACCCTGCGCCCCGCTCGGGTCGCGGCGAGCTCATAGGTGCGCGAGCCTTCACCGACGTCGACCACGATCTCGACGCGATCGCCCTTCATGGTGTCAGCGTACGCCGGGCAGCGATTGGGTGCCCTCGATCGCGATCTGGATCGCCTGCGCCTCCTCGGGCGAGAGTGAGTGACGGGATGCACCAGCCTCGACGGGCTTCGCGAAGACCCGCGTCCCCTCGCGTGCGTGAAGGCTGCTGATCACGACGCCGTCGCGGCGGTCGTCGAGGAGAGCGATGGCGAAGCTCTGGTCTGAGCCGGTGTCCTCGAACGGGTTATAGCGGACCATCCCGATGTGCTGCAGGGTCCCCTGCGTGCGGTCGACGAGGCCGCCATACAGCTGCCGGAGGTCGTCGAGGTCGCGCGAAACGCTCGCCACCCGGTCGATATGCGCCTCGAGCACCTGGTCCAGAGACCCGCCGTGCGTGTTGCGGACGAGATCCGCGTAGCGACGCGTCGCCCGACGCAGACGGAACGCAAATGCGAGGAGAATCAGCAGCACGAGCACAACCACACCCGCCACGATCGCGAACGCGAGCGCGAGGTTGTCCAGCACGAGCCGGTTCAGCTCATCCACGGCAGGCGGCTCCACGCTCGATCGAGGCTCGCGATTCCGGGGGAGGCGCGCGGCCGCTGGCTATGATACCGCCCCAAATACCGTCCCCAAGCCTGTACGAGGAGGACCGAGGTGCCGAAGCGAGGCAAGGCGGCCACCCGCCAGGCTCGCCAGCGCCGCGCGCAATCGCGCCCCGCGAGCCGCCCGGTCTCGAGTCCCGCGCTCGCCGATCGCGCCGAGCCCATGCCGCAATCGACGAGCGGGCCGTCCGCGAACCGCGCGGAGCGCTCGCCAGCGACGGCGGCGTCCTCGGCGCTCTCGGAGCGGGCACGCGACGAGTACCACTACGTCACGCGCGACCTGCGCAACATCGGGATCCTTGCCGGCGTAATGCTTGTCGTGCTGACGGCGGCGTTCGTCGCCTTCCGCGCCCTCGGGATCGGACCCGGCTAGCCCGCGCGCATGAGCGAGCCGATCACGCCGCGGGAGTTCCACGAGGCCGGGGCAACGAGGCCGATATCTCCACCACGATGACCCGCGACTGAGCACCGGCGGCGTGTTTGTAGGGCCGCAGCCGCCGATATCCGGGGCGATCACTCAGGAAGGATTCGGCGCCGCTACTCGTTCACCCGCCCGTGCGCCCTCGCCTGACCTCGAGGCGCAGCCGGCGCAACCGCTGGAGGCGCTCGCCGATGCTGATCTCGAGGCCCTGGTCGCTCGGCTCGTAGAACACCCGCCCGACCAGCGCGTCGGGCAGGTACTGCTGGTCCACGTCGGCGTTGTCGAAGTCGTGTGGGTAGGCGTAGCCCTTCCCGTAGCCGTGCTCGCGGCTCAGACGGCGATGCGCCGCCGGTCGGAGGTGCAGCGGCACCGGCAGCCGCCCGTGCTCCTCTACCTCGGCGAGGGCCGCGAAGTACGCGGCGCCGGATCGGTTCGACTTCGGCGCCGATGCGACGTATGCCGCCGCCTGAGCGAGCGCGTACTGGGCCTCCGGCAGCCCGATCATCTCCGTCGCGTGCATCGCCGCGACGGCGAGCTGGAGCGCGCGCGGGTCGGCGTTGCCGACATCCTCGCTCGCCGCGATCACGATCCGTCGTGCGATGAACGTCGGGTCCTCGCCGGCGGCGATCATGCTCGCGCACCAGTACAGCGCCGCGTCAGGATCGTTGCCGCGCATGCTCTTGATGAACGCCGACGCCGCCTCGTAGTGCTCGCTCCCGAGCCGGTCGTACGCTAGCAGTCGCTGCTGCGCCGCTTCGGCGACGGCGTGCTCGTCGGCGGGGCCCCGGCGCTGAGGGACGCTGGCGGCCGCTTCGAGGATGTTGAGAGCCGCGCGTCCGTCGCCACCGGAGAGGTCGAGGAGCGTCGCCATCGCGGGCTCAGTGAGCTCGAGGCTTCCGGCGAGCCCGTCCGGAGACGCCAGCGCGCGCTCGACGATGCGCCGCAGCGCGTCGTGGGACAGCGGGTCGAGCCGGTAGACGCGCAGGCGCGACAGGAGTGGCGAGTTGACCTCGTAGTACGGGTTCTCGGTCGTGGCGCCGATGAGCCAGACCCTGCCCTCCTCGACGTGGGGCAGGAGCGCGTCCTGCTGAGCCTTGTTGAACCGGTGCAGCTCGTCGACAAAGAGGACTGTCGAGCCGCCCTGGGCGCGACGACCGGCGGCCTCCGCGACGACCTTACGGAGATCGGCGACGCCGCTCGTGACCGCGGAGAGCTGGATCCATTGGCCGCCGGAGCGGTCGGCGAGCAGGCGCGCCAGCGTCGTCTTTCCCGAGCCCGGCGGACCCCATAGCACGAGGCTCGGCAGGTATCCCGCTCGCACGACCCGGCTGAGTGCGCCCTCGGGACCGATGAGGTGCGGCTGGCCGACGAAGTCGTCGAGGGTCGTCGGCCGCATCCGCGCGGCCAGCGGAGCGGGCGGAACGCCGCTCGTTGTGGGCATGGTCTGCGATCCTAGCATCGGTCACCGACCGATCCCGGCCGGTATGATGCGCCCGATGCCGCAGAACCTCCGGGTGCCCGGCCCGACGCCGCTTCCGGGCGCCGTGCGCGAGGCGCAGGCGGCGCCGATGATCAACCACCGCGGCCCGGAATTCGCGGAGCTGCTTTTCGACGTCACCGACAGGTTGCGGCGGCTGCTCGCGACGCGCGCCGAGATCCTGGTGCTGACCGGGTCGGGCACCGGGGCGCTCGAGGCGGCCGTCGTGAACACGCTGTCACCGGGCGACCGTGTCCTTGCCGCGACGATCGGCGAGTTCGGGGATCGCTTCGCGGCGATCGCGGAGACGTTCGGGGCCCGCGTGACGCGGTTGACCTCCGAGCGCGGTCATTCGACCGACCCGACGGAGCTCGAAGCCGCGCTCGCCACGACGTCCGAGCCGTACCGCGCCGTGCTGCTCACGCACAACGAGACCTCGACCGGCGTCTACAACGACATCCAGACGCTCGCGCGAGTCGTCCACGCCGCGCCCGGCGATCCGCTGGTCCTCGTCGATGGGATCAGCGGCCTCGGCGCGATGCCGTTCGACGTCGACGGCTGGGGCATCGACCTGGTGGTGACGGCATCGCAGAAAGCCTGGATGGCGTCACCCGGGATCGCGATGGCGGTCCTCGGCGACCGTGCGCGGGCCGCCAGCGAGACCGCGCAGATGCCGCGCTTCTACTGGGATTTCCGCGAGGCGCGACGGTGGTCAGGCGAGGCACAGACGCCGTGGACGCCCGCCGTGAGCGTCCTCTACGGGCTCCGCGTCGGCCTCGACCGGATCGAGGCCGAGGGGCGTGAGCGCACGTGGGCACGCCACGAGGCGATCGCCAACGCCACCCGATCGGGTCTCGAGGCGCTCGGGCTGCGCCTCGTCGCCGCACCCGCTCACCGCTCGAACACCGTGACCGCCGCCTGGCTGCCCGAGGGCGTGGCGTGGAGCGAGCTCAGCGCGCAGGCGCGCGCCGCCGGCCTCGTCCTCGCCGGAGGTCAAGGCGCGCTCAAGGGGCGGATCCTGCGGATCGGTCACATGGGCGAGGTCACCCTTGAGGACATCGTCTCCGCGCTGGCCGTCCTCCAGCCGCTCCTGCCGGCCGGCGGCGCGACCGGGGATCCGGCCGAGCGCGCGCGCGACGCGTACGAGTCGACGCTGGCAGTCGCTGTCGGCTGACGACGTCGCGCCTGGCGCGACCGCCGGTCAGGTGCGGCCGTCGCGCCGCCCGAAGAGCTCGGCCGTCCGCCGGCGCACCACGAGCACCAACAACGGGAGGCGCAGGCGACGCCACGCGCGCTCGATCAGCGCCTGCCGTCCAGGCGGCGTGATCCTGCCGGAGTAGTCCGTCCACACCTTTCCGTCCGCGACCGTCGAGATCTCAGGTCGCCGGGCGGGAATCTGACGGCCCAGCCATGCGGCGTACTCGTACACCGTCTCGGCCGGCCTGGCGCCGATCCCGGCGCGACCGGTGGCTCTCTCGAGCTGGCGCCAGGTGCGATCGCCGACGGGGAGCAGCGCCCACCGGCGACGCGACCGCTGCACGAGCGCGATCGCCGACGCGGCGGCGACGAGAAGGAGGATCCCGACCACGATGGCGTTGCCCGTCCGCGCCCGGTCGGCAGCCGGCGAGTCGTCGCCGTCGGTGATGCCGGCGAGCGGAGGAATCGACGGCGCGTCACGGCGATCGCCGATGTCGCCGAATCGCGGATCGATCGCATCGATCTCGCCGCCGCCTCCGGCCGATCCGCCCAGGACGCCGGGAGCGCGCGTGAACTGCGCGTCGATCGTCTTGGTGGACTCGAAGATCTCCCAGCCGTAGCCCGGGAAATACACCTCCGCCCAGGCATGGGCGTGGCGCTGACGCACGACGCTGACCCCGGGATCGTCGGTCGCGTCGCCCGGCGCAAACCCCGCCGCCATCCGCGCCGGCAGACCGAGGCTGCGCGCCATCACCACCATTGCGCTCGCGAAGTACTGGCAGTACCCGCGCCGTCCCTCGTCGTCGAACAGGAAGAAGTCGACGAGGTCGCGGCCCGCCTCGGCGGGGATGCCGGCCCGCGTGTCGTACGCCAGGAGAGGGCTGGTGCGGAGGTACCGCGCCAGCGCCTCGGCCTGGTGATACGGGTCAAGCGCACCGGCGTCGTCCACGATCTGGCGCGCCAGCTGGCGGGTCGCCTCGCTGACGTTGGCGGTGTCGAGGTAGAGCGCGCTGATCGCAGCCGGATAGTCGACGCGTGCCGCCGCGAGATCGGCCTGCGTCGCACTCGACACGTAGGCCTGCACCTGGTACTCGTCGCCCGGGGATATCGGCTCCACCGTCTCGAGCCCGCCGAACAGCGCCGAGCCGCCGAGGTCCTGGACGCGGACCGGGATTCCGGCCGCCACCGGGAACCCGGGCACGAAGATGCTGCTGCCGAGCGGATCCTCGACCCGGACGTCGACCGTGACGAGGTCGCGTGCCCGCGGCGTCGAGGGACGCTCGAGGCTCGTCTCGGGAAAGATGGGCTGGCCGCTCGCGACGTCCCGCGGCGCGGTCGAGGACTGCCGCCAGCCCCGCCCGGTGTAAACGTCGTACGTCGTGGTGCGGAGGTAGTACGGCCGCTCGGACACGATCCGGAGCACGACGCCGTCACGGCTCTCCCAGCTTCCCGTGACGTTCATCTGGGCTCCGAAGTTCGTGCCGACGAGGCGGGAGTTCGGGCTCTGCACCGTCCCGAAGACGTGGCCGAACGAGTCGCTGACTCCGCTCCACACGCCATCGAGGCTCTCCCAGGCGCCGGTGAGCGGGGCCGCGACCGCCACCGTGGTCAGCAGCCACGCCGTGGCGACGCTCAGGAGGACGAAGGTCACACCCGTGCGCATGATCGTGGTCGGGACCTCGTCGGTCTGCGTCAGGCGCCTGGACTGCCAGCTCAACTGGCGATCGGCGAGCGCGCAGCGGAGCAGGAAGAGCAGCGCGGCGAGGACGAACAGAAGCAGGAACACGAAGAGGTCGGTGTAGGTCGCCGACATGTTCGCGACCACGGCGCCCGCGGAGATCAGGACGGCGTCCAGCGCCCGATGGTGTCTGAAGGCGGCGAAGGCGGCCATGAACCCGGTCGTCCAGAGGAGCATGCCCAGCCCCAGGGCATACGGCGTCAGTTCGTTCGGATATCCGCCGACCGCGACCACGCCGATCCATCCGATCAACTCCTCGCGCAGGGCGAGCAGCCGCCCGAGTGGGTCCAGCGTCGCGAAGTACTCGCCTCCGATGGTCCACATGACGATGAGACCGCCGGCCACCGCTCCCGCCGAGATGGCGCCCACCGCGGGCAATGCGGAGAGTGCCGCCGCGGTTCCGGCGGCAACGCTGAAGATCGCCACGACGACGAGGAACTGGAGGTGCGCGAGCCATCCCGCGGCCTCGACCGACCACGCGATCGCGAGCACCATGATGAGCAGCAGACCGACGCTCAGCCAGCCCTCGCGCGGCCTAGACACGCACCGCGCTCTCGACGCTCAGCACGGCGGCAAGGTCGTCTCCGGCGCGCACCACGTGATGCACGACGCCGTACTCCGCCAATCCGTGCCGCACCGCGTTGATCATCGCCTGGCTCTGGCCGTCCGCGCGGCCGGCGAACGAGGCTCGGTCGAAGACGATCGCCAGCGAACTGACGCCTCGCCGTCGCAGAGCCGCGAGCGGACGGACCCACTCCCGATCGGTGGAGCCGGTGATGATGCAGATCGTCACGCCGCGCCGGAGGCGCGGCAGCATCGGCAGGATCATGTGCGCCAGCGGGCGTGTGCCATCGGCCTCCACGTTCGCGAGCAGGTGCAGGATCTTCTGGGCCATGCGCGCACCGCGGTCGGGCTGGACGATCTGCGTGCGACGCGCGGAGACCGCGATCCCTACGGCGCGGTTGTCGGAGAGCGTCCGCAGCGCGATGGAGGCGGCGGCGCTGATCGCGACCTCGCTCGATGCCTCGAGGCCCACACCGGCGTGCGCGGCCCGATCGAGGTCGAGCACGAGCCACAGGTCGGCTGCCTGCTCGAGCTCGAACTCTTTCACCAGGAGCTCCTGGTGGCGCGCGGAACTGAGCCAGTGGACCCGGTTCAGGGCGTCGCCGTGCACGTAGGGCCGGATCCCGTTGACGAGCGGCGAGCTGGACTCAGTGCGCTGTCGACTCGACACGTTGCCGTCGGTCGCGGCCGTCGGCATGCGCCAGTGCTGGAGGTCGTAGATGCGCGGGAAGACCGTCGCCGAGGCGGGCTCGCCCACGGCGACGTCGCGCGAGAAGAACCCGAAGGGGTCGCCACTGCGGATGCGGAGCGTGCCGATGCGGTACGTGCCGCGCCGCATCATCGGCACCTTGGCGATCCACTGGCGGCTCGATCGGCCGGCGAGGCCGATGGCGCGCCCCGGCAGACCGGTGGGCAGGTTCGAGTCGTTGCTGAACTCGACGACCGGCTTGGCTGCACGGCCACGGTTCTCGACGTGGTAAGCGGTGCGAAGAACCTCGCCTACCTGCAGCTGGGGGTTGAGGACGTCGAAACGGGCGCGGATGCCGTTCAGGCTGTACCGCGTATAGAGATAGGAGGCGAGCACGAGTCCCGCGACGAGATAGACCAGGAAGAAGAGGAAGCTGATGCCCGTGCTGAACGCGGCGACGACCAGCACGGTCGCAACGAACAGGAGTTGAAGGCGACGCATCAGGCCGTTCGCCACGGCTCGATCCGTCAGGCGCGCGGACGGACGGGCTCGCCGGTCCCGACCGGCACGGTGCCGAGGAGCTCGGTCACGAGCCGATCGGCGTCCACCTGCCGCAGGGATGCCTGGCTCTTGACGATGAGGCGGTGGGCTAGCACGGCCACCGCGAGCTGCTTGACGTCGTCGGGGATCACGTAGTCGCGCCCCGACAGCGCCGCGAATGCCTGTGCGGCCCGATAGAGGCCGATCGACCCGCGCGGTGAGGCGCCCAGGTAGACGTCGGGATGCGCCCGCGTCGACGCCGTGAGACGGACGATGTACACCGCCACCGCCTGCTCGACGTAAACCTCCTTGATCGCCTTCTGCATCGCGCGCAGCTCGTCCAGCTCGAGGACCTGGTCGATCGCCTCGATGGGGTGCAGGCGCTTCTGCTCGTCGAGGATCACGAT
This sequence comes from Candidatus Limnocylindria bacterium, assembly GCA_046262115.1. GTDB lineage: Bacteria > Chloroflexota > Limnocylindria > QHBO01 > QHBO01 > JBHENJ01. The sequence goes on from JBHENJ010000026.1 coordinate 14,190, forward strand.
CTCCTCGGTCGGCGTGGGATACCCGAGACGCAGCCGAAGCATGAAGCGGTCGAGCTGCGCCTCCGGCAGCGCGAAGGTTCCCTCGTACTCGATCGGGTTCTGCGTCGCGATGACAAGGAACGGGCTGGGCATGGGGTAACTGACGCCGTCGATCGTCGCCTGCTGCTCCTCCATGCACTCGAGGAGCGCGCTCTGCGTCTTGGGCGTCGCGCGGTTGATCTCGTCGGCCAGGACGACCTGCGCCATGATCGGCCCGGGGCGGAACTCGAACTCCTGGTTCTTCTGGTTGAAGATCGAGAGCCCGGTGACGTCCGACGGGAGCAGGTCGGGCGTGAACTGGATGCGGCGGAAGGTGCAGCCGATGCTCTTGCTGAGCGCCTTTGCCAGCATCGTCTTCCCCACGCCGGGCACGTCCTCGATCAGGATGTGGCCCTGGCACAGCAATGCGACGAGCGCCATGCGGACCTCGAGGTGCTTACCGACAATCACCCGCTCGACGTTCGCGACGACGCGCTCGGCGGGGACCTGGACGTTCTTCAAGACATGTCCTCCACACACGGGAAGACGTGATCGGCGGGCCTACACAATAGCGCAGCCCCGCGGCCGAGGTTCACGTCCGTCCTGGGGCGCTGTCAGCCGCCGGGGTGTCCGGCGACTCGCAGCCACTCGGCCATCACCTGCCCGCCGATGGGCGCCGCCTGCGTGGCTCCCGAACCCGCCCCCTCGACAATGACGGCGACGGCGATGGCGGGCTGCTCGTCGGCGCCTGCCGGAGCGAAGCCGATGAACCAGGAGTGGGGTGGAAGGTTCTCGCCGCGCTGCGCCGTTCCGGTCTTACCGGCCGTCTCTACGCCGGTGATCCCGTAGAGGTCCACCGCCGCCGCGCCGGCGAACAGCGCGCCGAGCTCCGCCTCGACGGCATCCACCATGGCGGACCGGACTATGGCCGCCGTCTGCGGTGAAACCACCCGTCTTCCGCCGCCGACGCCGTGCCGATCGAGGACCTGCGTGGACGGAGCCCCGTCCGAACTGTGTGCGAGGACGTCGGCAACGAGATAGGGCTCGGGCATGAGCCCGTCGTTCGCGATCGTCGCCGCGACGAGCGCGAACTGCATCGGCGTCGCCTGCACCGCGGCCTGGCCGAACGCCGCGGACGCGAGCTCGACCTGGTCGGCGAATGGCCGGCACGCCGTCCCGTCCTCGGCTGGAGGCGTGACCTGCGACGGCGCCACGGCGATCGGGTGGTCCGACGGACCGACGCGCAGCGACTCGCAGAAGCCGAAGCGGCGCGCACGCTCGAGGTAGCGCTCCGGTCCCACCTCGAGCCCGACGTGCGCGAAGTAGATGTTGCTCGAGACCTGGAGCGCCTCGGAGAACGCCCATAGCTGCGGCTGGATGCCGCCCAGGTCGTGCTCGGTGATCGTGAATCCCTGCACCACCAACCCCTCGACCTCCTCGCGGGGCTGATCCTCGAACGTCGTGTCGGGTCTCAGGACGCCAACCTCGATCGCCCCGGCCGCGGTGACGATCTTCATGATCGAGCCCGGGACGTATCGGCCGTCGACGGCTCGGTTCACGAGCGGCGCCTCGGGCTGCTGCTCGATCACGCGCAGCGCCGCGGTGGCGGGCTCGGGCTCGTCCGAGAGCGGGTTGGCGTCGAAGGTCGGGCTGCTCACGAGCGCGAGGACGGCGCCCGTCCGCGGATCGAGCGCGACAACGCTCCCGGATTGGCCGCCGAGCTGGGCGGCCGCGAAGTCCTGCAGGCGGCGATCGATGGTCAGGCGCAGGTCGTTCGGCTGTGGCTCGCGCTGGAGGACCTCGTCGACGACCTGGCGCACCGGGTTCGGGTCGGCCTGCCCGGTCAGGAATCCGTCATACGCCCGTTCGATCCCGGTCGTGCCGAGCGCGAGACTCGCGTAGCCGATGGCGTGCGTGAAGGTCTGGTCGGCGTAGACGCGGCGGCTGAAGCCCTCGGCCCTCTCGCTCCACGCCAGCAGCTCTCCGGAGGCATCGAAGATGTTGCCGCGCAGCGCATTGCGGCGCAGGGAGATGACCTCCGGGTTGTCCTCGCGCGCCGAGAGCGCATCGGCCTCGACCACCTGCCAGTACGCGAGCCCTGCGCTCACGACGAAGAAGGCGACCAGCAGGTAGGTCGCCAGGCGGCGGATGTTGCGGGTCACGCGGTCGAGGGCCCGCTCACCGCACTGCGGTGGCTGATGGCCAGCAGGAGGCCGATGACGGCGAAGCTGGCGATCACGCTCGATCCGCCATAGCTCACGAACGGCAGCGTGATCCCGGTGAGCGGCGCCAGCCTGGCGTTGCCGCTGACGATGATCAGCGTCTGGATGCCGACGCTCGCCGTCAGCCCGGTGGCCAGGAGCGAGGCGAAGTCGTCGTGCGCGAGCATCGCCGTGCGCAAGCCGCGGAACACCAGGGCGAGGAAGAAGCCGAGCAGCGCGAAGGCGCCCACGAGCCCGAGCTCCTCCGCGATCCCGGCGAAGATGAAGTCGGTGTGCAGGGCCGGGATCGGCAGGCGGCCGTCGATCAGCGGCAGGCCGCGGCCGAGGCCCTCACCGAAAAGCCCACCGCGCGCGAAGGCGTACAGCGCCTGGACCGGCTGATAGCCGCGACCGCTCGGATCGGCGAACGGGTCGATCCAGTTGTCGACGCGGACCTGTACGTGCTCGAATAGGCGATACGCGACATAGGAGCCGACGATGAAGAGCAGCAGCCCGAGGACGACGTAGCTCCGCCTGCCGGTCGCGACGAAGAGCATGGTCAGAAAGATGCCAAGGAACAGGAGCGCCGCGCCGAGATCCCGGCTGAAGATCACGATCAGCATCACGATCACGAACATCGCGACCATCGGCAGCAGGTACGGCAGAGGCGGCAGGGAGATCGGACCGACGCGGTACGCGGCGCCTGCCAGCAGGGGGCGCTTCTCGGCAAGGTAGCGGGCGATGAAGATGACCAGGAGGACCTTGATCGCCTCGCCCGGCTGCACGTTGAGCGGACCGACGTCGAGCCACAGCCGCGCGCCGCCAACCTCGTACCCGAACAGGAACGTCGCGACCAGCAGCAGGATCCCGACGAACGCCCAGGTGTACTTGTAATGGCGCAGCACGCGGTCGTCGCGGAAGCCGATGGCGGCCCCGAGCATGACGGCCAGCCCGACGGCGATCCACAGCAGCTGCGTCGGCGCCATGCCGAGCTCGAGGCCGAAGGCGTGTGTCCCGGCCAGCTCCTGCGGCAGACGGTTGAGCACCACGATCCCGATGCCCGCGATCGTCGCAACGATGGGCAGGAGCAGCTGGTCGCCGCGGTGCCCGGTGACCATGAGGATTACGTGCGCGAAGACGAACAGGAGGACGTAGACGAGGGGCAGCGTCAGCGGCCCGGCGTCGGACGTCCCCGTCAACGCCGCGTTGGTGATGGCGAACCCGAGCGGAACGAGGATGGCGACCGGGAGCAGCAGCCGCAGCTCCGTCCAGCGCCACGCGATCGCGCCCCCGCCCATCGACTCAGCGCTCGAGGCGCATCCGAACGCGGCCGATGGCGATCTCGTCTCCGAAGCTGAGAGCCACCGGCCGGTTGATCCGATGACCGTTGACGTAGGTGCCGTTCGTGCTGCCCTGGTCCTCGATGAACCACGAGCGGCCGCGGAACGTGAGCATCGCGTGGGTCGCCGATGCGAAGTCGTCCTCGATGAAGATCGAGTTGTTGACGTTCCGTCCCATGGAATTGATGGCACCGAGCGGGATGGTGCGACCGGCCGGTGGCTCGTCGGCGGGCGACTCGAGCACGTTCAGTCGCCCTAGACCGCTTCGCGCCGCCGCCTGGAGCGCCTCCGCGCTTCGGAGGTCGCGATAGAGCGAGCGCGCGATCGCGAAGAGGGTGAGGTACAGGATCACCAGGAAGCCGAGCCGCGCGGCCCACAGCACCAGCTGAAGGAGCTCGCCGGTCATCCCCTGACCTGAAACTCGATCCGTGTGCCTCCAAGCTCGATGATGTCACCAGGCCCGAGCGCGATCTCGGAGATGCGCTGCCCGTTCACGTACGAGCCGTTCGTGCTGCCCATGTCGGTCAGGCTGTAGGCGCCCTGCTGGAGCTTCAGCTGGCAATGGTGCCGGCTGACCTGCGCATCGTCGAGGATCAGGTCGTTCTCGGCGCCGCGCCCGATGCTGATCAGTGGCCCGCCCAGATCGAACCGCAGCGGTGGCGCCGCCTCGCGATGGACGATCAGATACGGCCGCGGAGCGGCGAGGCCGGGCTGGGGCGGCGGAGGCGGTGATGGCGCCGCGAAGACGCGGGTGTCTGACGAGAGCGGCTGTCCGTCGTCGGATCGCTGGCTCACCGCGCGGTCATCCACGAGCGTCGCGGAGATGCGGATCTCGCCGCGCCGGGTCGCGTCGTCGCTGACGATGTGGACCCGTGGCCGCCCGACCAGCGTATAGCGCTCGCGTCGCGCGCGGCCCAGGACCTCGCGCGCCAGGTCGTCCTCGAGCACCGACCGGTACGACTCGAACACGGCGTAGTCCGCAGGGTTGAGGCTGAGCTGATACGCGTTCGGCACCAGGATGCCGTCGTTCGTGAACGTCCGGTTGGTGTCCATGAGGCGCTCGATCCGCTTGGCGAGCGCGATCGGCTGCATCCGAGCCCCGAAGAGGCGGCCGATCGGCGCCTCGAAGAGCCTCTCCAGGAAGGATTCGATCGCCGAGACGATGGCCACGGGCGGCCGATTCTAGCATCGGACGGGTACGAACGGCTGACCCCGAAGTACCCACCCGGCTATGGGATGGCCCGCCGTCGATGCCTAGACTCGGATTCCGGGAAGCACGCCACAAACCCCGAGCGAGGGTCATGCCCGAGTCCGTCACCGAATCGTTCTGCGAGCGCTGCGGCACGCGCTATACGTTCAGCGCGTCGGACAGGCTCGACCCGCTGCGCAAGACGCGTGGCCTCGCCGCTGGCCTCAAGCACTACCTCACGAGCACCGACTCCCTCTCCGACGCCGTCTCGGACGCCCTTCACGCCGAGACGGAGTCGCTCTCCGACCGCCAGATGGAGGCGTACCACCGCGTCTTCAGCTTCTGCATCGAGTGCCGGCAGTACGCCTGCCGCGAGAAGTGCTGGAACGACAGGGTCGGCCGCTGCCTGACGTGCGCGCCGGTCGTCGTCCCGACGGAGGGCGCCGAGTCGTGGCCCGGCCACGACCTGCTCCAACCGATCCTCAGTGACCCGATGACCGACGAAGACGGTACCGCTCGCGCCGCGGCCGCTGCGGCTCGTGCGGAGCTGTCCGCGCAGGCCTGGCCCGACGCCGACACCGCGGCCGCCGCAGAGCGACCAGCGGCCGCACCTCAGGCGCAACCCGTCCTCGGCGATGACGTCGCCGTCGAGCCAGACGCCGGGCCGCTCGGCGAGCCGGCGGTCGCGGGCGAGGCGGGCGCGGCTGAAGAGGCCGAACTCCGTGTAGACCTTGAGACCTACGAGCCCGCCGCCGGCGCCGCGCCGCAGGAGGCTGTCGAACCCGAGCCCGTTATCGCGGCCGGAGTCGAGCCCGAGCCCGAGCTGGTCGACGCCCGCTCGACCCTGGATTGGGCCGATGCGCACAGTGCGGATGCCGCGGAGCCTGTCGAAACCGCGACGGAGGCATCGGTCACGGACGTGGCCGTGGAGGCCGCTGCCGAGGGGGCCCTGGCGGACCCCGTCGTCGCCGAAGAGGCGGAGCCAGCGGAGCCGGCGTTCCCGGAGCTGCCCCCGGAGCGCATCGCGGCGCTCGTCGAGACTCCCGAGGCCGCCGCTCGCCGAGCACAACTGGAGACGCTCGGTCTTCCCGATCCGGGCCGCCACGCGGCCGCAGCCGAGCCCTCGACGGTCCTGCCCTACCGGCCGCTCCGGACCCCGGAGCTCACTGCGCGCTCGCCCCTGTGGGATGCGTCAACGCGCAGGGTCGCCGCGGCGGGTACCGCCGTGATCGGCGTGCAGGAGTGCTCGCACTGCGGGCTGTCGCTCTCCGCCAACGCGCGGTTCTGTCGCCGCTGCGGCATGCGCCAGGCACGCTCGGCCTAGATCCGGCAACCCGGCACCGCCGCCGGGCGGCGCTGCCTCAGGTCGTGTCGCCGGAGGCGGGAGCGGGCGTCGTGGCTCCGGCGGATGCGCCCGCTGGCTTGTCGGGCGTCTTCGGCTTCTCCGAGGGGTCCGTCGGACCCGTTGACGCGGCCGATCCCTCGCGTCTCGAGTCGGTCTTGTAGAAGCCCGACCCCTTGAAGATGATCCCGGTGGCGTAGAGCCGGCGCCGCATCGGTCCGCCGCACCGCTCGCAGGCGGTGGGGCCGGGCTCGGTCATCCCGTGGATGACCTCGATGCGGTCGCCGCATGAGCGGCACTCATAGTCGTACGTCGGCACGGGCCGGGAGCGTATCAGGCGCCGCGGCTCATGCGCATGCCGCAGCGGATGCAGAAGAACGCCTGAGCTCCGATCATCTCGAAACCGCAGTGCGCGCAGACCAGTCCGGTCGCCTCACCGGTGGCGACGGGGCCGGGCGGTGTGTCGGCACCGATCGGCGACCCCGACGCGACCAACTCGGCGTAGATCGCGTTGACCAGCGCCTCGGCATGCCGGTTCGTGTCGCCGCGCAGGCCCTTGCCGCCCCAACCGACCACGGCGCGCGCCGTCAGCTCGCCGGTCATCTCGTCCCAGCGGCTCGCGACGCCGCCGACGATGGCCTGGTAGTCCGGATAGCCGCTCGCCTCGGTCGTTCCGTGAAGCAGGCCGCACACGAACGTGTCCACCGTCATGTCGAGCGCGTCGAGCGTCTCGAGCACGTACAGGGCGTGGCGGCCGACCGGGCCGGCGTCGCTCCTCGCGCGGATCCAGCTATCGAGCTCTTCGACGTGCTCTATCCGCGGCGCAGCGTTGCGATACTCCGTCGGCAGGGGCTCGAGGACCTCCACACGCGAGGTCGACAGGCGATCGACGATCGGATTCAGCGCGTGGAACGCGTCTCGCCCGCGCATCCTGACGCCATCGCTACTCCTCGCCATGAGGTGGATCTTGATGGCGTACTGCTGGCCGGGAGCGTCCGCATGCAGCGGAATCGGCGCCGCTTCGGCTGCCGGTCTGTCCTTGCGCTTGAGGAATTGCACGTTCGCCCTCGTGGTGCCGCGACGAGGCGGCCGCGACGGGCGAGGATTCTAGCAGCGGCGGATCGGCGTTCTCACCCGGACGATGGTCCCGTCAGACGCTCCACCCGCGCCTTCAGCTCCCGCAGTTTCTCGCGCTCACGCTCCACCACCTTGGCGGGCGCGCGCTGTACGAAACGGTCGTCATCCAGCAGTGCGCGAAGCCGCTCGATGCCCCGCTCGAGATCCGCGCGGTCGTCCCGACCTCCGCGCTCGGCAGGCGTGGCCGCGGCGCCGTCGGCGGAGAACCACACGGTCCCCAGCGACGTCGCCACGGCCGGGAGCGTCATCGGCGGGGCGATATGTGGCTCCGCGATGGTCAGCGGCCGTACCCGCGCCAGCTGCTCCACGTAGTCGAGGCCGGCCGCGGCGATCGTCCCTGCGGCGGTGTCCGAGGGCGCGATGGTCAGCGGCAGCCAGCTCGCGGCAGCGATGGCGTGATCGCTTCGCAGCGCCCGGACGCGCCGGATGAGATCGAACAGCGCCTCCATCTCCGCTTCGGCGTCTTCGTCGCGGGGTCCCGGCTCCGGCCAGCGAGCGGCGGCGAGCAGCGGCTCGTCGCCGGTGATGGCGGCGTTGCGGTGGTGCAGCGCTCCCCAGATCGCTTCGGTGACGAACGGCATCACGGGGTGCAGCAGGCGGAGCAGCTCCGCGAACACGCCGGCGGCGCCGTACCACGCATCGCGCCGGCGGTCGTCGTCGGACGCGGCCCGGCGCAGGTCGACCTTCACGAGCTCCAGGAACCAGTCGCAATACTCGCCCCACGCGAAGTCATGGAGCGCCTGGGCGTGATCGGCCACCGCAAGGTCATCGAGGCGCTCCGTCGAGCGCGCGACGAGTTCGGACATCCGCGAACGGATCCAGCGCTCCGGAAGCGATGCCTCGGTCGCGCGCCGCGTCGCCGCGCCACCGGCCTCCGGTGCGTTGGCGAGAAGGAAGCGTGCCGCGTTCCACAGCTTGTTGGTGAAGTTCCGCGCTCCGTCGAGCTTGGCGTCGCTCAGGCGCTGATCGCTCCCCGGCCCGGTCCCCGCCACCAGCGCGTACCGCAGCGCGTCCGCGCCGATCTCGTCGATCACCTCGAGCGGATCGACGGTGTTCCCCCTTGTCTTGCTCATCTTCTTGCCGTAAGGATCCCGCACGATGCCGTGCAGGTAAACGGTCGCGAACGGCTCCACTCCCGTGCAGAAGATGCCCAGCATCATCATCCGCACGACCCAGAAGAAGAGGATGTCGTACCCCGTCTCCATCACGGTCGTCGGGTAGAAGCGTTGGTAGTCGGGCGTGCGCTCCGGCCAGCCGAGCGTGCTGAACGGCCAGAGCCCGCTCGAGAACCACGTGTCGAAGATGTCCTGCTCCTGGCGCAGCTCATCGCTGGCGCGGCCACACACGGCACACGTCTCGGGTCCGCTCTCCGCATCGGTCACGGTGATGTGGCCATCGGGACAGAACCACGCCGGGATGCGGTGGCCCCACCACAGCTGCCGGCTGACGTTCCAGTCGCGGATCCGCTCGAGCCAGCCGGTGTAGACCTTCTCGAAGCGCTGGGGAACGATCCTGGTGCGGCCCTCGCGTACCGCCGCCAGCGCCGGTGCCGCGAGCGGCGCCACGCGGACGAACCACTGCGTCGAGAGACGCGGCTCGGTGACCGTGTCGCATCGCTCGCAGTGGCCGACCGCCATCGGGTGCTGCTTCTCCACGATCAGATCGCCGCTGCCGCGCAGCTGCTCGACGATGGCGCGGCGCGCCTCGAAGCGGTCGAGCCCGGCGAACGCGCCGCCCTGCTCGTTGATCCGCGCCTCTTCGTCGAGCACGCTGATCGCGGGCAGGCCGTGGCGCTTTCCGAGCTCGTAGTCGTCGGGATCGTGCGCCGGGGTGATCTTGACCGCGCCGGTCCCGAACTGCGGGTCGACGGCGTCGTCCGCGACAATCGCCAGCCGGCGACCAACGAACGGCAGCAGAGCCTCCCGACCGATGAGCTCGCGATAGCGGTCGTCCTGTGGGTGGACCGCGACGGCGACGTCCCCGAGGAGCGTCTCCGGACGCGTCGTGGCGATCGCGATCCCCGCCTCGGGATCCGGCGTCCCGTCGGAGCGGATGAGGGGATAGCCGATCGTCCACAGCGTCCCGACCTCCTCGCGGTGGACGTTCTCGAGGTCGGAGATGCTGGTGCGGCAGCGCGGACACCACGTGATCAGCGCTTCTGCTCGATACACCAACCCGGCATCCCAGAGCCGCTTGAACGCGACGCGCACGGCGCGAGCGCTACCGTCGTCCATGGTGAACCGCTCGCGGGTCCAGTCTGCGCCGGCACCGAGCTTGTGATGCTGCCGCATGATCACGCCGCGCGTCTCGTCGATGTACCGCCGCATCCGCTCGAGGTACCGCTCGCGCCCCAGCGACTCGCGCGTCTCGCCCTCAGCCCGGATGAGGTTGTCGAGCACGTACTGCGCGGCGATGCTGGCGTGATCAACGCCGGGCAGCCAGAGCGTGTCGTCCCCGCGCGCACGGTGGTAGCGGACCAGGATGTCCTCGATGGTCGCCGTCAGCGCGTGCCCCATGTGCAGCGCACCGGTCACGTTCGGGGGTGGCATGACGACCACGAAGCGGTCGCCACCGCGAGCGCGTTCCGGCGGCGTGAAGATCCCTGCCGCCAGCCAGCGCTCGTAGGTCGGCGGCTCGGTGGCGGGCGCGTCGTAGCGGGCCGGAAACGCCACGCCCACGGCGTCGGCTCGACGCTCGTCGGCGGCTCGCGTCATGTCGTCCTCGCGCTCCATGGGTCGTACCAAATAGAAAACCCGTTCGTCGAAGGACGAACGGGTTCGTCGTGGTACCACCTTCGTTCGGCGCCGAGACGCCCTCTTTCCGCGGTATCGGGCGGACCCGCTCGGCTCGCGTGCGACCTTCGCTCCTGTCGTGCCGCCGCGGGTTTCCAGCCGGTGACCCGCGTTCTCTATCGGCCGCTGCGGGAGTTACTCCTCACGGTCAACGCCGTTCCACGAGTGTAGCACCCACGCGCGGAGTGTAGCACCCACGCGCGCGCGGGTACCATCCGCTCCCATGTCGGTGCTCTTCGACGACGCGCGACCCGACCTGCTGACCATCCTCGTCATCGTGATCGCCGACGCGTCGGCGTTCCTCGCGGTGCGCGCCGCGGCGCGCGTCGCCGTGCGCCACCTTCTCGACCGCGAAGCCGATCAGGGCACCGCCGCCGATCTTGCGGCCGCGGAGCTCGAGAAGCGCGTCCGCACCGTCCAAGCCCTCGCGGTGCGGGTGACCGGCGCGCTCATCCTCATCGTCGCCGCTCTGATGGTGTTCGGCGAGTTCAGCCTCGACATCGGTCCCGCGCTCGCCGGCCTCGGCGTGTTCGGGCTCGCCATCGGCCTCGGGACCCAGACCCTCGTCCAGGACTGGCTGGGCGGGATCGTGATCGTGGTCGAGAACCAGTACGGCGAGGTGACTACGTGGAGCTCGGCGGGGTGAGCGGCACCGTTGAGTACATCTCGCTGCGGCGCACCGTGCTCCGCGGACAGGACGGCACGGTCCATACCGTCCCGCACGGCGAGGTGCGCGTGTCGTCGAACCACACCAAGGTCTGGTCCGGTCTGTCGCTCGAGGTCCAGGTCGCGGATGCCGGCCGCGTCGACGAGGTCGGCGAGACGATCGGCCGGATCGGCAACGGGCTCAAGGCGGATCCGGTCTGGGGACCGATGATCGTTGACGTGCCGCACGTCGAGCGCGTCACCGGCGTCGGCCATCGGGGCGTCACCCTTCTCGTGCTCGGATCTGTGACGACAAGGGCGCAGTGGAAGGTCGCGAGCGAGCTTCGCCGCCGCGTGGTTGGGGCTCTCGGGACCGAGGGCATCACCGTGTAGCGACGACGCGACGCGGGCGTCAGGCTGACTGGTCGGCGGGCTCCTTGGCGCGGCGGCGCAGGTCCGGCTCCTCCGCCTTCGTGACCAGGATCGGCGGTCGACCGTGCTCGACCGTCTCGCCGGTGATGACGACCTTCTTGACGTCGGTGCGCTCCGGGATGTCGTACATCACCTCGAGCAGCGCCTCCTCGATGATGGTGCGCAGCGCGCGCGCTCCGGTCTTGCGGTTGAGCGCCATGGCGGCCGTCGCGTCGAGCGCCTCGTCGGTGAAGACCAGCTCGACCTTGTCGAGCGACAGGAACTTGCCGAACTGGCGGGTCACGGCGTTGCGCGGCTCGGTGAGCACGCGCACCAGGTCGTCCTTGGCGAGCGCGGTGAGCGTCACGACCACCGGCAGGCGTCCGACGAACTCGGGGATGAGCCCGTACTTGAGCAGGTCCTCCGGCATCAGCTGGTCGAGGATGGCGCGCCGGTCCTCGCGCTTCTGCTGCGCCTGCGAACCGAAGCCCATCGTCTTGCGCCCGACGCGCTCCTCCACGATGCGGTCGAGCCCCTCGAACGCGCCGCCGCAGATGAAGAGGATGTTGGTGGTGTCGATCTGGATGAAGTCCTGGTGGGGGTGCTTGCGTCCACCCTGCGGCGGCACGTTGGCGACCGTTCCCTCCAGGATCTTCAGCAGCGCCTGTTGGACACCCTCGCCGGACACGTCACGGGTGATCGAGGGGTTGTCGGTCTTGCGCGCGATCTTGTCGATCTCGTCGATGTAGATGATGCCGCGCTGCGCGCGCTGGACGTCGAAGTCCGCCGCCTGGATGAGGCGCAGCAGGATGTTCTCGACGTCCTCGCCGACGTAGCCCGCCTCCGTGAGCGAGGTCGCGTCGGCGATGCAGAACGGGACGTCGAGGATGCGCGCGAGCGTCTGCGCCATGAGCGTCTTGCCCGAGCCCGTGGGCCCCACTAGCAGGACGTTCGACTTGCCGAGCTCGACGTCGTCCACGCTGTGGCCGGCGTTCACCCGCTTGTAGTGGTTGTAGACCGCGACCGACAGGACCTTCTTGGCCTGCTCCTGGCTGATGACGTAGGAGTCGAGGCTCTCCTTGATCTTGCGCGGGCTCGGGAGCTTCGACGGCCCCAGCTTCGGCCGGGGCGATTCGAGCATTTCCTCCTCGATGATCTCCTGGCAGAGATTGATGCACTCGTCGCAGATGTAGACGCCCTGCCCGGCGATCAGCTTCCGCACCTGCTCCTGGCTCTTCCCGCAGAACGAGCACCGATACGGAACCTTGGTCTTCTGGGTCATGTCGCGAGGATAGCACGCGCCCCTCGAGGCTCCGCCCACCGTTAGACTGCGCGCGCCGATGACCGCGATCGCCACGGAGGCGCCCTGGCGCCGCCGATTCCGCGCCCCGCGCAGGATCCTCCCGCTGTGGGGGCGCGACCGCCCCGAGCGGCTGCTGTTCGCGTCGAACGAGAGCGGCAAGTGGGAGCTCTACGCCTGGGATCGCGAGCACGGCCGCGAGCGGCAGGTGACGGATCGACGGGAGGGGACCGTCAACGGCTACCTCGACCCGACCGGCGAGTCGATCTGGTGGTTCGACGACACGGACGGCGACGAGCTCGGCATGTGGCGCGTCGAGCCCTTCTGGGGTGGCGAGGATGCGTCTCCGCTCGAGGAGCTCGGGCGAGCCTACAGCACGGGGCTCGCGCTGGGACGCACGCTCGCGGTGGCCGGCACTTCCTCCGCCGCCGGAGGCGACGAGATCCACGTCCTGCGCAGGGGGCGGCGGCCGGTGCGCATCTACGCCCACGAGGAGTCGGCGTGGCTCTCGGGCGTGCCCCGTCTGTGGAACTACCTCTCGGACCTGTCGTGCGATGAGCGCCTCTTCTGTTTCCACCACTCGGAGCACGGCGACAGCCGCCACCCGGCGCTGCGGGTCATGACCATCCACGGCGAGACGGTCGCCGACCTGTGGGATGGGCCCGGCCTGGGCCTGTACGCGGCCGGCTGGCCGCCGGTGCCCGGCGACAACCGGGTGCTGATCCACCATGAGCGAGACGGCGCCCGGCGGCCGATGCTGTGGTCGCCCGAGCTCGGCGAGACGGTCTCGCTGCCTATCGACCTCCCCGGCGAGGTGGACGCGTCCTGGTACCCGGACGGCCGGGCGCTGCTCCTCGCGCACGCGCACGCCGGGCGCTCGGAGCTCCTGCGCCTCGACCTCGCGACGGGTGCCGTCGAGCCGCTCGATGCGCCGCGCGGCGTCGCGGGACCGGCGGCCGCGCGGCCGGACGGCTCGGTCTGGTACGCGTGGAGCGACGCCTCGACGCCGCCGCAGGTTCGGAGCACCGTGGACGGCCCGGTCCTCGAGCCGCCACGAGAGGCCGCGCCGGGAGGGCGCGCGTACGCCGACCTGCGGGTCGGCGCCGTGCACGCCTTCCTGGCCGCGCCCGCCGCGCCGCGCCCCGTTCCGACGATCGTGCTGGTGCACGGCGGGCCCGACTCGCACGACCGGGACGAGTTCTCGCCGGCGGTGCAGGCCTGGGTCGACCACGGCTTTGCCGTCGTCCTGGTGAACTACCGTGGCAGCACCGGATACGGGCGCGAGTGGCGCGATGCGATCACCGGCAATCCGGGCTTCACCGAGCTCGAGGACATCCTTGCGGTCGGGCAGCGCGTGGTCGACGACGGCATCGCGGACCCCGCCCGCCTCGTCCTCGGAGGCGCCTCGTGGGGAGGCTATGTCACGCTGCTCGGCCTCGGGACGCAGCCGGAGCGGTGGTCGGCAGGCGTGGCGGCTGTACCGGTCGGCGACTACGTGGCGGCCTACGAGGACGAGATGGAGCCGCTGAAGGCTTATGACCGGGCGCTGTTCGGCGGCGCCTCTCCGACCGACGACCCGGAACGCTACCGGATCCGGTCACCGATCACCTACGCCGACCGTGTCCGGGTGCCGGTGCTGATCCTGGCCGGCGAGAACGATCCCCGCTGTCCCATCCGCGGCATCGACAACTACGTCGAGCGGCTGCGCCAGCTGGGCAAGGACCACGAGGTCCTGCGCTTCGACGCCGGTCACGGCTCGATGAGGATCGACGAGCGTATCCGTCAGCTCGCCGCGCAGATCGACTTCCTCGCGCGCCGAATCGGGACGACGCCGCCGCTGTGAGTCACCCAGGACCGCGGCTCACGCCGCGCCGGGTCAGCCCCTGACCGCTGCCGGCTCCGCCCCGGTCCGATCGGCCTCCTCCGCCTGCTCGGCGGTCGGCACCGTCCCACCGGCTGCCTGGGCGAGGCTGATCAGCGATTCCGTGTTGCCGGCGAACACCGCGTCGACGACGCCGTACTCCTTCGCCTCCTCGGCACTCAGGAAGTAGTCGCGCTCGGCGTCCCGCTTCACCCTCTCGAAGTCCTGCCCCGTGTGCTCGGCCATGATGTGCATGATCCGGTTGGTGAGGTGCAGCATCTCGCGCATCTGGATCTCGACGTCCGGCGTGTTGCCGCGGAAGCCACCCGAGCCCTGGTGGATCATGATCCGCGAGCTCGGCAGCGCGAAGCGCTTTCCCTTGCGGCCTGCCGCCAGCAGGACCGCGCCCATCGACGCCGCCTGGCCGATGCAGATGGTGCTCACCGGCGCCTTGAGGTACTGCATCGTGTCGTAGATCGCGAGGCCGGCGGTCACGACGCCGCCCGGCGAGTTGATGTACAGCTGGATGTCCTTCTCGGAGTCCTCGCTCTCCAGGAAGAGGAGCTGAGCGATGACCAGATTGGCGACGTGATCCTCGATGGCGTCGCCCAGGAAGATGATCCGGTCCTTGAGGAGCCGCGAGTAGATGTCGAAAGCGCGCTCTCCCCGGGCGCTGCTCTCGATGACCATTGGGACGAGCATGCTCACTCCGTGGCGGCCGCCGGCGAGGCGGCCGCGGCTTCATCGGTCTTGGTGTGCGTGTCGGATTGTGCGCCATCCGGGCCCGTCTCGGGGCCGATCGCGCGCTCGACGAGACCGTCGACGAGTTTCCGATTTCGCAGGGTCATCCGCAAGTACGCTCGGCCGCGAGCGGAGCGCAGGTACTCGGCGACGCGGGGCTCGTTCGGATAGCGCTCGAGTTGCGCCGCGATCTCGGCGTCTACCTCTTCGGGCGTCGCGTCGATGCCCTCCCTCTCCGCGATTGCCGAGAGCACCAGGAGCGTCTTCACGCGCCGCGTCGCGGGCTCGCGAAGCTCGCTCACCAGCTCGTCGGGCGTCTGCTTGGCGAGCTCGAGGTACTGCTCGAAGCCGATGCGCTGGCGCGCGAGCCGGCTGCGCAGCTCGTCGCGCATGATCTCGACCTCGTTCGCCACGAGCACCTCGGGGATCTCCACCGTCGCGTTCGCCGTGGCGAACTCGATGACGCGGTCGGAGAAGGCGTGTCGCGCCTCGGCGGCGGCCTGGCGGGTGAGCGCAGCGCGGATCTCGTCGCGGAGCTCGTCGACGGTCTGGGCGTTGCTCACCGATCGGGCGAACTCGTCGTCGAGCTCCGGCAGCCGCTTCTCGCGCAGCTCCAGCAGGGTCACCTCGAAATGCGCCTGCTTGCCACGCAGGCGCTCCTCGCGGTAGTCATCCGGGAAGGTGAGGTCGAAGCTCGTCGTCTCTTCAGGCGCCAGGCCGACGAGGTGCTCCTCGAACCCCGCGATGAAGCCGCCGCGGCCGATGACGAGTGGCAGCCGATCGCTCCGCGCTCCCTCGACTGCCTCGCCGTCGACCGTCGACGACATCCGGATCGTGGCGTAGTCGCCGTCGTGCGCGGCTCGGCCGTCGACGGGGTGCAGTGAGCCCTGTTCGTCGCGCAGCTCCTCGACGACGGCGTCGACCTGCGCATCGGTGACGTCCGGGACATCCAGGCCGAACGGATAGTCGGTGTAGGCACCCAGACTCACCTCGGGCCGCACGGCCACCGTGGCGTTGAAGGTGACCGGCTGGCCCTCGCGGAGCGCGGACGGGTCGAGGTCGACGTCGGGCTGGCCGATTGGCACGATGTCAACCTGGTCGAGGGCCTGCTCGTAGCTGTGCTGGACCAGGTGGTCGACCGCCTCGGCGACGACCGAGCCGCGTCCGACGTAACGGTCGATGACGGCGCGTGGCGCCTTCCCCGGCCGGAAGCCGGGAACGCGGTTTCGACTCGCGACGGTGCGGTACGCGTCGGCGAGGTAGCGGTCGACCTCGACCGCCGGGACGTCGATCTCGAGGACCATCTTCGAGCCCGGCTCCGGGCGAGCCGACACGGTGACCACGGCGTTGCCTCAGCTGTTCGGTGGTGGGCGAGGCGAGATTCGAACTCGCACGTCTTGCGACACCAGCTCCTAAGGCTGGCGCGTCTGCCGTTCCGCCACTCGCCCGCAGATGCGTCGGTCGAGAGGATATAGGACCCGAATCGGAGCCTGCGTCCGTACCATCGGGAGGCCCACCTGATTCGTCCCGCGCGTCAGGGACGTTGACAGGCACTTAACGGATGGGATAACTATTACCCCGATGATCACGGACGTGGACGGACTCTTCAGCGCGCTGGCCGACCCCATCCGGCGTCACGTCGTCCAGCTGCTCGGCCACCGGCCGATGCGCGCCGGGGAGCTGGCCGGCGCCGCGGGCCTCTCCGCACCCGCGATGAGTCGTCACCTCCGGATCCTCCTCCACTCCGGCATCGTCGGCGACGAGCGGCGTAGGGAAGACGCCCGCCTTCGCGTGTTTCATCTCCGTCCCGAGCGGTTGATCGGCCTCCAGACGTGGCTGGATCAACTCCAGTCGCACTGGAACGAGCAGCTCGGAATCATTCCAGCGCCACGTGGAAGGGAAGGCGGCAAGTGAATGAGGTCTCGGTCGCGTCGGAGGTTGAGGTCGGCGTCGATCCGACGGCGTTCACCGTGTTCACCGACGAGATCAACCTGTGGTGGCTGCGCGGGCCGATCAACAACTGGGACTCCGCTCGCGTCGTCGAGCTCCGCTGCGGGCCGGGCGTTGGGGGCCGTCTCCTCGAGATCTACGACGAGGCGCAAGGCGACGCGCTCGAGCTCGCGCGGATCACAGCATGGGAGCCGGGAGTTTGGCTCGCGTGGAACAGCTCCGTCGACGACGTTCAGATCGAGGTGCGATTCCGGGCAGTCGGTCACGGAACCAGGGTGCGGGTCCAAGCGACGATCCCGGCCGGCGGGAACGACGCTGGGGGTACCAGCTTCGTACGGATGACGCCGAGGTGGTTCGGCGCATGGGTCACGAAGCGCGACGACGTGCCGCATGAGCTCCGCGACACGGGCCGGCTTGCGCTCGCGGTGTACTACGCCAGGCCCGGCACCGCGGCGCGGTGGTTGCATGATGCGTTCGGCCTGGAGCTCGCAGGCAATCTGCCGAAGCGCGGAGACGAGAGCGGCGACTGGACGGAGTTTCGGGTCGGCGACTCCCCGCTGATGGTCTCCAAGCAGGAGGACGCCGCGGCTGCCCCCGCGCCGATAACGCACGTCGCGTGGGTCTTCGTCGACGACCTGGATGCCCACTTTGCGCGCGCGCAGGCCAGAGGCGCAAGAATCCTTGAAGGCATCCATCAACACGGGTACCGCGCCTACGTCGCCGAAGACCCCGAAGGACATCGCTGGACGTTCGCCCAGGCGCGACCCACGATGTAGGCGGATCTGTCGCCGGCCCGTATACAGTGCCGGCGACCGCGTCGCCCGCGCCGTACGCCCCGCCCGCCGCTAGGGGTTCGCCGGCCGTTCCGGCTCGGCGGCGCCGCCGAGCGTGCCGACCGCGTCGGCCGCGGGAACGATCCCGATCGGCGGCTCCCCCGACAGGAAGCGCTCGCCCGCCTTGCGGGCGAGTGCCGCGGACAGGATGGCCGCCGCCGCCTCGAAGGCACGCCACGCCGTCCGCCCCGGACCCGGCGGCCCCTCGACGAGCTCCTTGGCGAGTCGCTTCTCCATCTTCTTGCTGTGGCGCGGGTCGTGCCTCCAGCGCGCAACCTCGAGGGCGAGCGCCTGGCGGGCCTCTGCGGCACGCGGTCCGACGCGCTCGGCGACGGTGTCGACGAGGTCCTGGAGCGGCTTCGGCAGCGAGTCGTAGGCCTTCTCCGGCGGCGTGGGTGCGACCCGGCGCCGGATGAGGCGCGCCACGCGGCTGGGACCTCCGGCCAGCAGGAACACCGCTCCCGCGCCGAGCCCGGCGAAGACCAGCGGGTTCTCGCGCAGCTTGGCGCGGATGTCGACGGCGCGCTCGACACGCGCCCGCAGCCGGTCGGCGGTCTGCTGGAGCTGCGCTCGCTGCGCGTCGATCTCTAGCCGCGTCTCAGCAAGCGTTTGGCCCATGCGATGTCCTCCTTGACCGATGCGATCGTCTCTTCAGGCGGGCCGATGCGGATGCGCCGGATGCCGCTGTACGCGAGGAGGCCGGCGACGAGCGCGAACACGACGAATGCGATCAGGGCAACCAGCCATGACGGGAGCCCGGTGAGCGCCGCGATCCCGAGCACCAGGAACGCGACGAACCCGATGACCGCCAGGATGACGAAGGCGAGCCCGATACCGATGCGGATCGCCGCGCCCCGTGTCGTCGCGAGCATGGCGCCGATCTCCTGGCGCCCGTGCCGGATCTCCGTCCGCGCCAGCCCGACGAGGCCCCCGATGATCTGACGCGCGAGCCCGACGATGCTCTCGCCGCCAGCAGCGCCATTCCGCGCCATCGCCACCTCCTGGAGCCATTCAGACGCCCGGTCGAACCGCCGCTGGCCGGCGGCGATTCTAGTCGCGGTGCACGTCGGGTGCCACGCGGCGACGACTCGTCCACGGCGACGGTCCCCTATCCTGACCGACCAATGCCGAAGCGCCAGACCACCCGCGTGCAGCGCAGGACCCGCGCCTCGCAGGCCGCCATGACGGCGCGAGTCGGCGCCGGGACGGCGCGCCCCCCGGTCGACATCCGACTGGTTGCGATCGGCGGATTCCTGCTCATCGGCATCGTTCTCGTGGTGCTCTTCCTCGTGCTCAACACCGGCGACGCGCCGATCGGGCAGGTCATACCCACCGCAGGTCGTGACCACGAGCGCGACGGCACACCGGTCCCGCCGGACAGCTACACGTCGATCCCGGCGACCTCGGGCCCGCACTGGGAAACGCCGGCGCAGTGGGGAATCTATCCCGGTCCCTTCGGAGCGGCCGTGCCGGAGTCGCAGTCGATCCACAACCTCGAGCACGGCGGGATCGCAATCTGGTACCAGCCCGGCCGTCTCGACCAGGCCGGCATCGACGAGCTCGCCGCGTACGTGCGTGACCAGCTCGCCAGCAACCGCTTCAAGTTCATCCTCTCGGCGTGGCAGGGCGGCGACTTCGGTCACGCTGTCGCGGTCACGGCGTGGACGCGGCTGCTCTACGTCGACTGCGCCGGCGCGACGACGTCGTCGGGTGGTGCGTCCGCCGTGGCGTTGACGCCGGCCGCGGCGTCGACGCCGTGCGACATCGACATTGAGCCGATCCGCGAATTCGCGGATCGGTACTACCAGCGCCTCGGACCTGAGCCGCAGGGAGGCCCGCCGGCGCCCGCCGGCTGAATCAGCCAGCGATCTGCCGGCGCATCCGGCGCGCCGAGACCACGTTCGCCAGCGCGAGAGCACCCAGCGCGCCCACGAGCGCGCCGAGCCCCGCCACGCCGAGGCTCGGCGGCGCATCCATCGCGGGATTCGGGATGTCGCGGGCGACCGTCTCGGTGCGCGCGGTACCGGCGGCCGGGGCGCCGGCTCCGCCGGCGGGCTGGGCGGCCGCTGGTTGCGCGGCCGCCTGAGGGGCGGTCACGGTCGCGGGCGCCGCCGCCACGACGGGTGCCGCTGCGCCCTGCACGGTGACCGCGCCCGACATCCCAATCCCGCCGGCCGCGCCGTGGAACTCGCAGGAGTAGCCGAACGTCCCGGGCGTCGAGAAGGCCTGGGAGAACGTCCCGCCGGAGTCGAGCCACCGCACGCGAACGATCCGTCGTCCGCCGTGACGGTGTGCGGATGCTCGCCCCCGTTGACCCACGTCACCGTGTCGCCCACGTTGATCCTCACGGATGCGGGCTGAACGGCGTCGCGGATCGTCACCGTCGTGTCTGCTGCGTGAACGCGCGAGGCGTGCGTCAGAACGACGAAACCGAGCCCTGCGAGCGCGCCGAGCACCGCAGTGGGTAGTCGCTGGATCGTTCCAGAGGCATGCGGATCCTCCGTCTCTTCGCGGAGAGCGAGGCGCGCGTCAGCGCGGCCCGACAGATCGGTTAACGCGGTTCTGCGGCGCGGGTAACGGCGTCGCGCGCCGAAGTCCGGGAAGTGCGCCAAACTTGAGCGAAGACGGTGCGTTGAGTAGACTCGCGGCGCGGGGGCCGCTAGCTCAACGGTAGAGCAAGTGACTCTTAATCACTAGGTTGAAGGTTCGAATCCTTCGCGGCTCACCACCACCCGACCGCACCGTTCCGCCCGAATCACCGCTCCGCCGGCCGACCGAACCTCGACTCGGCGCGCTCAACGAAAAGCGCCTCGCGACAGCGGGCGGACCTTCGAGGAAAGGAACGAGATGGCCCACGTCCCATTCGAGCAGGAGCGCCTCGACAACGGCCTGCGCGTCGTCCTGTCGCACGACGACAGCGCGCCGACCGTGGCGGTGAACCTGTGGTACGACGTCGGCAGCAAGCACGAACGTCCCGGCAAGACCGGGTTCGCGCACCTGTTCGAGCACATGATGTTCCAGGGCTCTGAGAACGTGACGAAGGCCGAGCACATGTCACTCGTCCAGGCCGCCGGCGGGACGCTCAACGCGTCGACCTGGCTGGACCGCACGAACTACTACGAGACGCTGCCGAGCCATGAGCTCGACCTCGCGCTGTGGCTCGAGTCCGACCGGATGGCGAGCCTGCTCCCCGCGATGACACAGGAAAAGCTCGACAACCAGCGCGAGGTGGTCAAGAACGAACGCCGCCAGTCCGTTGACAACCAGCCGTACGGGACCTGGGACGAGAAGCTCCAGGAGCTCGCCTACCCCGCGGAGCATCCTTATCACCACTCGACCATCGGGTCGATGGCCGACCTCGAGGCTGCGACCCTCGACGACGTGCGCGAGTTCTTCGCGACCTACTACTGCCCCAACAACGCGGTCCTCACCATCGCGGGCGACTTCGACCGCGGCGCGGCACTGGCATCGGTCGAGCGGTACTTCGGACCGCTGCCGTCGAATCCCGCGCTCCCCGAGCCCCCGGACACGTCGCTTCCGCCGCCGGGCGGTGAGGTCCGCCTGTCCCTCGCCGACCGCGTCCCGCTGCCGCGGATCTACCTGGGCTACCGGATCGCGCCGTTCGGCCAGCCTGGCTTCGACGCGCTCGAGGTCGCGGCCGACCTCCTGGCCAGCGGAAGAGCGTCGCGGTTGTATCGGTCCCTCGTGCGCGAGCGCCAGCTGGCGCAGGACGTCGTCGCCTTCGCGCTGCCGTTCGTGGGTGGCGCGCTCCTCGCTCTATGGGCGACGGCGCGACGCGGGATCGACGCGGATCGGCTCGAGGGCGAGCTCCTCGCCGAGGTGCATCGCCTCCGCGACGACGGGCCGAGCGAGCCCGAGCTCCAGCGCGTCCGCAATCTCCAGCGCGCGCGGATCGAGTCCAGCCTCGAGCGCGTGGGCGAGCGCGCCGACCGCCTGAGCATGTATACCTGCCTGTTCGACGACCCCGGGATGGTGAACACCGAGACCGAGCGCTACGCGCGCGTCGACGCCGACCGACTGCGGGCGGAGATGGTGGACGCCCTCGCCAACGAGAACCGCATCGTCCTGACCTACCTGCCCGCGGAGGCGCCACCCGAGTACGTCGAGCTGGAGGAACCGGCAGTCGACGTGGAGGGCGCGGCCTGATGGCGACTGCGGTCAACCCGCTGCGTCCGCCGGCGGGGTCGCCGCGGCCGTATCGGTTCCCCCACTTCGAGCGCCAGCGGCTCGCCAACGGCCTGACGATCTGGCTCGTCCCCCTCGCTGACCGCGAGCTCGCCAGCGTCCACCTGCTGTTCGACGCAGGCGCCGCCTCGGAGGAGGAGCAACACGGAGGGGTGGCGGCGCTCACCGCGCGAGTTCTCGTCACCGGCACGCGGCGCCTCGACGCGGCCGCGTTCGCCGAGGCGAGCGAGCAGCTCGGGATCGAGGTGAGCAGCGAGTCGAGCTGGGACAGCGCGCGCGCCGCGTTCCAGGCGACGACGGAGCATGTCCCGGCCGGCCTCGAGCTGCTCACCGAGATGGTGCGCGAGCCGCGGATGGACTCCGGGGAGTTCGAGCGTCTCCGCGCCGAGCGGCTCGCCGACATCCTCCAGGCGCATGCCGATCCACGGACGCTCGCGGACGAGGCGTTCCTGCGCTTCGTGTTCGACGAGACGACCGCGTATCGCCGCCCGGCGGCGGGTACGACGGAGACGGTCGAGGCGCTCGTGCTCGACGACGTCCGGACCTTCCACGAGCGGCACTACGCGCCGTCGAACGCGCACCTGATCCTCAGCGGCCGCTTCGACGCGGCGGCCCTCGTCTCCGCCGCCGAGCGCCTGCTCGGCGACTGGTCGGTGGAGGGATCAGGGCATCGCCCGATCGCGGCCGCGGCATCGTCGACCACGCGCCGGGTGGTCGTGGTCGATCGGCCGGGATCCGTACAGAGCGAGCTCCGCGTCGGGCACATCGGGATCGACCGCTACGACGCCGACTTCTTCCCCGCGCTCGTCCTGGGGGCGCTACTCGGCGGCGTCTTCAACAGCCGGCTCAACCGACGCCTCCGCGAGGAGCTCGGGTACACGTACGGAGCTCGCGCGGCGTTCGACCCACGACGTTCGGCCGGGCCGTTCGCCACGGCAGCCGCGGTGCAGACTGCGGTCACCGTCGACGCCGTGAAGGAGATCCTGGTCCAGCTCGACAGTGTCCGCGCCGCGCCGGCGGAGGAGGCGGAGCTGCGCGACGTGAAGGACTACCTGATCGGCGTCTTTCCACTCAGGTTCGAGACGACGGCCGGCGTCGCCGCTGCCATCGAGCCGCTCGCGGTGTACGGCCTGCCCGACGATTACTGGGTGACCTATCGCGACCGCATCGACGCGGTCGCGGCGGGCGACGTCCTCGGCGCCGCGCAGAGACTGGTGCGCCCGTCCGAGCTGGCGATCGTCATGGCGGCCGAGGCGGAGCGCGTCGGCACGGCGCTGGAAGGCGCCGATTTCGGCCCGGTCGAGATCGTCGAGGCCGAGCCGGCAGCCGACTAGGCCGCCCCTTCCTCTTCGCCGAGCTGCGTCTCTGCCTGGCGCGGCCAGCGCAGAACGAAGACAGGGTTCGGCTTGCGCTGCTCGAGCGTCACCGATCCGCCCTGCGCCTCCATCGTTGTGCGCACGAGGTAGAGGCCCAGGCCCAGGCCCATGCCGCTCGTCACGCGCTCGCGGAAGATCGTGTCCGCGACCGCGTCATCGAGCCCCGGGCCGGCGTCAGTGACGCGCAGCTCCACTGCGTCCTCGGTGCTCGCCTCGATCGTGATCGCGCCGCCCGGCGTGGAGTAGCGGTCGGAGTTCGTCAAA
Source organism: Candidatus Limnocylindria bacterium (assembly GCA_046262115.1). Taxonomy (GTDB): domain Bacteria; phylum Chloroflexota; class Limnocylindria; order QHBO01; family QHBO01; genus JBHENJ01. The sequence continues at coordinate 37,796 of JBHENJ010000026.1, forward strand.
AGATTCGTGATCGCCTGCTCGGTGAGGTGGAGATCGCCGATCGGCATGAGGCCGGCCGGCACGCGCACGCGGATCGGTCGCTCGCAGCCACGGGCGCGCAAGCGCTCTGTGGCGCTGCGCAGCGCCCGGTCGAGCGAGAACGGCTCGCGCCGAGCCTCGATGTTCCCCGACTCCGCGCGTGAGAACAGCTCGAGCCGTTCCAGGATCGCGATCGCTGAGTCGATCGACTCGAGGGCACGCTCGGCGTGCGTGCGCGTCCTCGCGTCGAGCGTCTCGTCGCGCTGGTTGAGCTCGGTGCGCGCCTTCGCGACGGCCAGCGGATTGCGCAGCTCGTGCGCGACGAAGCTCGCAAACTGCGATAGCCGGCGTCGCTCCTCCTCCTCCTTGCCGACGTCACGCAGGAGGAGGACGCAGCCGCCGCCGGGGATCGGCGTGCCCTCGACGTCGACGAGCAGGTCGCGCCCGGACATCGGCTGTCGAAGCGTCAGGCGCTGGCGGATCGGCTCGCGTTGTGCGCGCACCTGCGGCCACTCGCGCATCGGCACCGCAACGCCGCGCTCGTTGCGTGGCTCGGTTGAGCGTCCCCACTCCTCCACCGAGCGCTCGACGAAGCGACGGCCGAACAGTCGCAGCGCGGCCCGATTGCCGTACGTCCCGCGCAGCTCGGCGTCGTACACGATCAACGGCTCCGGGATCGACTCGGCCACCTCCTCGAGCCGTGCCCGCTCACGCTCGGCGTCGGCGAGTGCGGCGTCCGCCGCCTCGCGGATGCGTTCGAGCTCGGCTCGCTCGTCACGCGCGTGTTGCTCAGCCGCCAGGCTTGCGTCGCGCGCGGCGAGCGCCTCGGCGCGGACGCGCTCGTGCCGGACGATCAGCGCGACGATAACGGGCGCGCCGACCAGCTCGATCGCCATCGGCAGCGGCGCGACGACGCCCGCGCCGCGGACGGCCGCCGCGGTGAGCGCGAGCGCGGATCCCGCCACGAAGGCGCCCGCCGCGGCGCCCGATCCGAGGGCGAGTCCTGTGGCCATGACGGAGATCAGGACCAGCACCGGCGGCGTGGCGATCTCGCGCGCGAGCAGCGCAACGACTAGCCCGCCCGCGGCGGCCGCAAGTCCGATCACCGCGCCGACGACCGCGCGTCGGCCGAGCGCGATGCCGATCACGCCACCTCGCGCGTGCCGGTTCGACGTCGGCCGGTCGTCCGCGCGGCGGGCCGCGCGCTGTCGCGCTGACGGGCCGCCGCCAGGCGCGCCCGAGCGGTCGAGAGACGCCTCTCGAGCTGCCGCGACGAGAACCGCGCGGCGTCGAGCGTCTCGGGTCGCTCGCCGCGAGCGATGCTCGCGAGCAGCGCCGACGCGCGATCCAGCGCACCGGCGGCGATCAGAATGTCGACGACGGCGAACCAGTGGGATGGGTGCTCGACCTCGTTCCACGCCGCGACGCGCTCGACGAGTTGCATGGCGCGCGCGACGTTCCCGGTTCGCTGGTGCGCACGGATGCTGGCCTGGTAGTCGGCGAGCGTCGGCTCCAGCTCCAGCGCCTCGAGGTAATTGAGCAGGAGCTCGGCGTTCTCGCCCCGACTGGCGACCGCTCCGCCGCGCACAACCCGGTCGCGGAACGGACCGAGGACGAGACGGATCTCGCGGTCGACCCACTCGCGCTGCCGGGAGCCGCGCTCGTACCGCGCCCCGAGGCGGTGCAGGAACGACGCCCCACGCAGGTTCGCCTGGGATTCGACGTACGCGGTCCGCAGGTGGGCGCGAACGAGGGTGTCGAAGGTCGGGTCGAGCTCGGTGAGTCGCTCCAGCGCCCCCAGCCAGTCCTCGGTGCGCCCGCGCGCCCGGTAGTGCTCAGCGGCGTAGCGGAGCCAGTACAGCTCACGGTGGTCGCGCCACTCCTGGCCGGCGATGTAGTGCTCGACGATGTAGCGCTGCTGCGCGGCTGGCCCTTGGAGCCAGATCGCGGTTGGGACCCGGAATCCCGCCACGTTGCGCCACTGGGGCTGGTGCCACGGGCTGCGCTCCGGTTCGCGGACGATCCGGCGAGGCCGGCGCGGACGGCGCGATGCGACCTCACCCGGATCGAGCGGCCACTCGATGTCGGGAGCACGCCCCGCCTCGAGTGCCCGGTCGTAGTGCACGCGCTCGACCGGGTCGCGGAGCACCGCCCATACCCGATTCAGGACGGAGGTGCGGCGCGTGGCGAGCGCATCGCTCCCCGTGCGATCGGGATGGTACCGGAGCACGGCGGTGCGGAACGCGGTGCGCAGCTCGCTGCTCGACGCGGACGGCTCCGCGTCCAGGATGGCGTAGTAGTCTCGCGCCTCGCTGCGCTGCCCCGCTTCGGAGCCGACATCGCCCATCGGGGCAGGATAACCCCCGGGTCGCGGCTGCCGAGTTCGCTATCCTGCTCCGATGCGGCACTTGACGCCCGCGCCGGGCCGCGCGGGACACCTGGTCATCATCGGCGGCGCCGAGGACAAGCTGCGCCAGAAGCAGATCCTGTCTCGCTTCGTCGCGCTCGCCGGCGGCCAGTCCGCCCGCCTCGCGGTCATCTCGACGGCCTCGTCACTCGGCGACTCCGCCACCGACCTCTACGTCCGGATCTTCCGCCAGATGGGCGTCACCGATGTCACCGGGATGCGGCCGCTGACGCGCGAAGAGGCGAACGATCCACGACTGTGCGAGATCGTCGACGCCGTCACCGGGATCTTCATGACCGGCGGCAATCAGCTGCGACTGTCGAGCGTCATCGCCGGGACCGCGCTGGGTCGCGCGGTGATCGAGCGGTTCCACGAGGGCGCGGTGGTCGGCGGCACGAGCGCGGGCGCATCGGCCATCAGCACCCACATGGTCGCGTTCGGTACGAGCGGCGTGACGCCCAAGCAGCGCATGACGCAACTCAGCGCGGGGCTCGGGTTGCTTCCGGGCGTGGTGATCGACCAGCACTTCGAGCAGCGCAGCCGGGTCGGCCGCCTGCTTGCGCTGGTCGCGCAGTCCCCGTCGCTGCTCGGCATCGGTCTCGACGAGGACACCGCCGTCGTCGTCAGTCCTGGCGGCGTGCTCGAGGTGGTCGGCAAGGGGTCGGTCACGATCCTGGATGCCTCGGACATCCGGACCGATGCGTACGAGGTCAAGCGTCACCGGCCGATCATGGTCAGCGGCGTGGTCCTCCACTCGCTTCCGTCGGGCTACCGGTTCGACCTCGCCGAGCGGCGGCTCGTGGCCCCGCTGCGACCAGTCTCGGCCACCGATCGGGAGCTCTCCGCGCTCCGCAGCGCGGGCGCGCGCACCAATCGCCTGATTCGCCAGATCGCGGCCGAGGGCGCCGACGATCGGGCGGTCGAGCGCGCGCAGCGTCGGCACGCTCGCACGGAGCGCGCGCGGGCGTCCGAATGACACGCGCCGCGGCGAGCCGGCCGCGCGCGCCAGGGACGCGGGGGGAGGAACGCCCGCACGGGACGCTCCGAATCCTCGAGGCGCGCGTGTACCGCGGCCCGAACTACTGGAGCTACCGACCGGCGATCCGCCTGCTTGTCGACCTTGGCGTCCTCGAGGAGTGGCCGTCGAATCGGATCGACGGCTTCAACGCCGGCCTCGTCGACATGCTCCCCGATCTGGCGAAGCACACCTGCTCGCTCGGCCGCCCAGGGGGCTTCCTTCAGCGCCTGGACGACGGGACCTGGCTCGGCCACGTCGCCGAGCATGTGGCGCTGCAGCTCCAGCGCGAGGCCGGCACAGAGGTCGGCCGAGGGAAGACCCGCAGCGCCGGCAGCTACGGCCGCTATCACGTGGTCTACAGCTACGCCGACGAGAGCGTCGGCCTCGCGGCGGGACGCCTCGCGGTGCGCCTGGTCAACCACCTCGTCGAGGCGGACCCCGCGTTCGATTACCGCGCCGAGCTCGAGAGCCTCATCCTCATCGCCGAGCGCGCCGCCTTCGGTCCGTCGACGCAGGCGATCCTGGACGAGGCCGCGATGCGCGACATCCCCTTCATCCGCCTCGACGAGCAGTCGCTCGTACAGCTCGGCCACGGTATCCATCAACAGCGCATCCGCGCCACAATGACCTCCGCGACCAGCGCCATAGCGGTCGACGTCGCGTCCGACAAGAAGCTGACTAATCGGCTGCTCCAGGCAACCGGAATCCCCGTACCCCGCTCTGAGCTGGTGCGCGGCGAGGACGACGCGGTCGCCGCGGCGCAGAGGATCGGCTATCCGGTGGCCGTGAAGCCGCTCGACGGCAACCACGGCCGTGGCGTCGGTCTCGAGCTGACCGACGAGGCGGCGGTGCGAGAGGCCTTCGCCATCGCGCGGCGCGAGTCGCGGCGCGGGGCCGTGGTCGTGGAGACCTACCTGACTGGGAACGATTACCGCTGTCTCGTCATCGGCGGCGTCCTGCGCGCGGTGGCCGAGCGCGTTCCCGCCCACGTCGTCGCCGACGGCGCGCACACCGTCGCCCAGCTCGTCGAGATCACCAACGCGGACCCGCGGCGCGGGATCGGGCACGAGAAGGTCCTCACCCGGATCAAGGTGGACCAGGCGTCGCTCGAGCTCGTGCGCGAGCAGGGCTACGAGATGACGTCGGTCCCGCCCGCGGGCACGACCGTGCGGCTCAAGCAGACGGGCAACATGAGTACCGGTGGCATCAGCATCGACCGCACCGACGAGATCCACCCCGAGAACGCCGAGATCGCCGAGCAGGCGGCCCGCGCGGTCGGGCTCGACATCGCCGGCATCGACCTCATCTGCCCCGACATCGGTCAGCCGGTCAGGGAGGCGGGCGGCGGGATCGTCGAAGTGAATGCCGCGCCCGGCTTCCGGATGCACACAAACCCGACCGAGGGGGAGGCGCAGTACGTCGCGAAGCCGGTGATCGACCTGCTGTTCCCGCCCGGAACGGCGTCGCGCATCCCGATAGTCGCCATCACCGGGTCGAACGGCAAGACGACGACCGCGCGCATGGTCGCGCACGTCATGAAGGGCCTCGGCCGCAAGGTCGGCCTGACATCGACGGATGGTGTCCTGATCGACGGACGGATGATCCGGCGGGGCGACGCGAGCGGCCCGCGATCGGCGTCGGTCGTCCTGCAGAACCCGGCCGTGGAGTTCGCGGTGTTCGAGGTCGCCCGCGGCGGCATCCTCCGCGAAGGCCTGGGATACGAGCGGAATGACGTCGCGGTCGTGCTCAACGTGACGGGAGACCACCTGGGCCTGGCGGGGATCACGACGATCAAGCAACTCGCCGCGGTCAAGCAGGTCATCGTCGAAGCCGTCCCGCGGGCAGGCACCGCCGTCCTGAATGCCGACGACGAGCTGGTGGCGGGCATGGCGCGTGCGTGCTCCGGGTCGATCATCTGGTTCAGCATGCGGCCCGACAACGAGCGGATCGAGCGGCACACCGCACGCGGCGGCCGCGCGGTGACGGTCGAGCCGGGTCGGAACGGCGACATGATCGTCCTCCGCCATGGACGCAAGACGATGCCGCTGGTGTGGAGCCACCTGCTCCCGGCCACCTTCGAGGGCCGCGCTCTGATGAACCTCCAGAACGCCCTGGCGGCAGCCGGCGCGGCATGGGCGGCGGGTGCGCACCTCCATGACATCCGGCTCGGGCTGCGGACGTTCACGACCTCGTACTTCATGGCGCCCGGGCGCCTCAACCTCTTCGAGCTCGGGCAGCTGAAGGTGCTGGTCGACTACTGCCACAACGCCCCGGCGATGCGCGCGCTGGGCGACTTCGTCGATCGGCTCGCGGCTCCCACTCCCGCCGGCACCCGCGGCGCCGTGCCCGGCCGCAGGATCGCCGTCGTCGCAACCGCGGGCGATCGGCGCGACGCCGACATCGCCGAGCTCGGCGACGTCGCAGCGGCGTACTTCGACGACATCATCGTCCGCGAGGACCGCAACAACCGTGGACGGCCGCGCGGCCAGACGGCGGAGCTGATCGCTCGCGGCATCGACCGCGCCAGGGAACGTGGGGCGCGGTGCGCGTCCGTGCGAATCGTGATCGACGAGATCGAGGCGGTTCGCGCTGCGCTCGACAGCGCCGTCGACGGCGACCTCGTCGTCCTGTGCGTCGACTACGCCAACGACGTCTGGAAGGAGCTCCAGCGCCGGGGACATGGCGCGTCGGCGGACCTCGGCGGTGACGGCGTCGGCATGCCGCAGTCCACGACTTCCGGATAGCCGCTACACGGCGCCGTCGCTGTCGGAGGGCGGAGCGACGACGTCCCGCGCACCGATCCTGGCGGCCCCGGAAGCCTCGAGCCATCTCGCAACGTCGTCCCTCTCAGCGTGGCACATGACGGTGACGACGTCACCGGGCGCGGCTGCGGCGACGAGGGCCTGGAGCGTCTCGAGCTCGCTCGGATAATCGGCGACCGCTCGCGTCTCGATGCCGGCCTGCGCGAGGCCCTCACGGAAGAGCCGCTTCATCGACTCGCGATCGCGGCCGCGGAGGTAGTGCGGTTTCTCGGCGATCGCCACGCGGTCGGCGCGGGTCCCGGCGACGACGCCCATGGAGCGCAGGATCTCGTCGCTCCTGTCGCCGGCGGTGCCGAGGCCCAGCCACACCTTCGCGGCGCCGGCAAGGCCACGGCAGACCTCCAGCAGTCCGCGCAGCCCTGCCTCGTTGTGCGCGAAGTCGATCACGACGGTCCGTCCCTCCAGCCGGTAGAGGTTGAGCCGCCCCGGGTTATGTTCGGCGTCCTGCTCGAACGATCGCAGCCCGGAGCCGATGGCGTCGCGGTCCAGTCCGACGGCGTCGGCCGCGGCCGCCGCCGCGAGCGCATTGGACACGTTGTAGGTCGACAGGCCGGCGAGCGTCACCGGAACGCCAGCGAGCTCGGCCAGACGATGCGGCGCGCGGCCGCGTTCGCGCAGCGTGATTGAGCCGTCGACAACGACCGCCGCCCGCCCACCGTCTTCGACCGCTGCATCGGCCTCCGGCGAGACGCCTGCGACGCTGAACGCGTAGAGCCGCGCACGCGTCTGGTGACGCATCTCCCAGACGCGGGGATCGTCGGCGTTGAGGACGGCCCAGCCGTCGCGCCGCGTCAGCCGGACGAGCGCGGCCTTGACGTCGGCGAGCTCATCCAGCGTGTCGATCCCCTGGAGGCCGAGGTGATCGGCCGAGATGTTCGTGACGACGCTGACGTCATTCCGCGCATACCCGATGCCGCGCAGGAGGATCCCGCCCCGCGCCGTCTCGAGCACGGCGAGGTCAATCTCTCGGTCTCCGAGAACGCGGCCGGCGCCTCCGAACCCGGTCCAGTCACCGCGCTCGACGAGCTCGCCGCGGAGATAGATCCCGTCCGACGTCGTCGCGCCAACCCGCAGCCCAGCACCGGCCGCGATGTGGGCGACGAGCCGTGTTACTGTCGTCTTGCCGTTGGTGCCGGTGATCGCGACCACGGGCACGCGAGGGCGTGGCACGGACGCAAGCGGCCCGGGCGCGACCGCAGCGACCTGCCGGATGGCGTCCTCCCAGCGTCGCTCACCGAGCGCCACGTGCGCCGACGCCGCGCCGATCGACTGCGCGATGGCCCGCCGCCGCCACGGGAACGCGACGGTCGCCCGGAGGCCGTCAGCGGAATCACGGAAGGCGAGCGCCGGTCGGGGCAGCCCGAGCTCCTCGTGCACGCGCAGCACGAGGTCGCCGGCCGCGCGCGCGACGTCCGCGGCCGCGCCATCCCCGTCGGCGCCGAACTCGAT